>NZ_LHOZ01000069.1:0-27266 GCF_001297205.1 Frigoribacterium sp. RIT-PI-h
CCGAGGGCGGCGCGGAGGCGGGCCTCGGCGTCGTCGGGGGCCTTCGCCGCCTCGACGTTGGCCTCGGTCACGGCCTTGATGACCTCTTCGCGCTGGATCTTCACGCCACGCGGTGCGTCGATGCCGATGCGCACGCCGTCGCCACGGGAGTCGAGCACCGTGATGACGATGTCGTCGCCGATCACGATGCGTTCTCCGACCTTGCGTGTCAGCACCAGCATCGGGCCAGCTTACTGAGCGCGGGCCGGTCCGGCCCCGCCGACAGGCAGGAGGCGCGGGCCGCGACCGCAGGGGGCGCGGCCCGGCGGGCCCGGGGCCGCGGCCGCCCCGGGCACGGCCGCGGGAGGACGACCGCCGCAGGGGGCGCGGCTCAGCGGGCCGCGCCTCCTTCGCGCCAGCCCACCGGCACGCCGAGCAGGTGCACCGTGCCCGGGGTCGCCGTGTCGTCCTCGCCGACCACCGCGGCCGCGACCACGGGCGCGACGGCCCGGACGGCCTCGACCCAGCGGGCCGTGTCGTCGTGCTTGCGGCCGACGTCGACCGCGACCCAGACCTGGTCGGCGGCGATCGCCTCGAGGGTCGCGGGGGCGGCGGCGCCCCAGGCGAGGGCCGTCACGACGGCCGAGTTCTCGTGCACGCCGGTGGCGCGGGCCAGGATGCCGCTGCGGCGATCCGACACGTCGACCGAGCGCAGCCCGAAGGTCGACGCCATCTGGGCGGCCACGCGGAAGGCGTCGCCGGGGCGGCCGACCACCACGACGAGGTCGCCTGCCCCGCGCGACACGTCGGGGGCGGGCGGCACACCCGGGGAGGCCACGGCCCGGGCCTGCGCGGCGAGGGCGTCGGCGGCGGCCGCGAGCGAGGCGGCCGTGCGGCGGGGCGCGGCCCCGGGCGGCGCGGCCGGGTCGGCGGCGTCACCGTCGGCGAAGGCGGTCGGGCCCGCACTCACGGCACCGACGCCGACCCCCCCACCGGCCCCGGCGGCCGGCGCGATGCCGTTGAAGGTGAGGTCGTCCATGATCGAGGCGAACGCGTCGGTGCGCGTCGACACGTCGGCCGGGGCCGCGACCGGCACCGCGCCTCCTGCGCTCGACGGCGAGGCCGACGGCGAGGCCGACGCCCCGCCCGCGCGCGCGGCGGCAGCGGCCGCGGCGCGGGCGGCGCGACGCGGGCTCACGGGCACGACCGAGCCGGTCAGCACGTCGTCGAAGCCGTCCCGGACGGGCGTGCTCGACGCGGCGGCATCCCCCGGGGCGATCGAGGCCGACCACGCGGCCCGGGGTGCCGGAGCCCCCGCCTGCAACGCGTCCTCGGCCTCGTCCGCCGAAGCCAGCAACGCCGCGATGCCCGCACGCTCGGCCGGCACCGGCGTCGTGATGCGCACCCGCGCGACGGGCAGGTCGATCGCGGGGTCGGGCACCTCGACGGTGACCTCGTAGTGCTTGCGGGCGAAGAAGCCGGCGACTCCCCCGACGGTGACCTTCTGGGCCGCGACGATGCGGGCCGAGGCGCCGTGGGTCGCCCGCACCTCGCGGCGCAGACCGTCGAGCGTCTCGCCGGTCATGACGATCGTGGTCGCCATCTCAGGCCACGATCGAGTCGGTAGCGCGGACGACGCCGACGGTCTCGATGGTCGACCCGGCGGCGGTGGCCTCCTGGTACGACAGCACCGGCAGGCCGTTCTGCTGCGCCGACACGAGCCGGTGGATGGCCGGCCGCAACGCCGGAGCGCAGACCAGCACCGCGCTGAGACCCTGGGCCTCGACCGACTGCACGGCCTCGCGCAGCGACCCGAGCACCTGCTCGACCCGGTGCCCGTCGAGCAGGATCTGCGTGCCCTGGTCGCTCGGCCGCAGCCCCTCGAGCATGGACTGCTCGAGGGTGGGGTCGATCATGATGACCCGCAGCACGCGGCCGTCGAGGTACTGCGCCGTGAGCGCGGGTCCCAAGGAGGCGCGGGCCGCCTCGACGAGTCCCTCCGGGTCGGTCGACACCTTCGCCCGCAGCGTCAGGCCCTCGCAGATCCGCGCGAGGTCGTTGATCGGGATGCGCTCCGACAGCAGGCCCTGGAGGACGCGCTGGAGTTCGGCGAGCGACAGCATGGTCGGCACGAGGTCGTCGACGGCCGGGGCGTTGACCTGCTTGACGCCCTCGGTCAGCACGCGGACGTCCTCACGGGTGAGCAGTCGGGCGGCGTTGTCGGCGATGATCGACGACAGGTGCGTCACGAGCACCGAGACGCGGTCGATCACCGTGGCGCCGGTCATCTCGGCGCTGTGGCGCATCTCGGCGGGCCCCCACTTGCCGGCGAGGCCGAAGACCGGCTCGACGGTGGCGGGGCCGGGCAGGCCGGCGAGCGCGTCGCCGAGGGCGAGCACCGACCGGGCCGGGGCCTGACCACGGCCGGCCTCGACGCCCGCGATGCGGATCGAGTAGGTGGCCGGCGGCAGGTCGACGCTGTCCCGGGTGCGGACGGGCGGCACGACGATGCCGAGGTCGACCGCGATCTTGCGGCGCAGCGCCTTGACCCGGCCGAGCAGGTCGTCCGACGCTCCCCCGACCATGTCGACGAGATCGGGTGCGAGCAGGATCTCGAGGGCGTGCACCCGCATCTGCTCGAGCAGGTCGTCGGTCGTGTCGGTGGGGGCGACGACCGCCGCCTGCTGCTCTGCGAGGGCCGCGCGCGCCTCCTCGGCCTTGGCGGCCACGCCGAGCCGGTGGGCGACGACCAACAGCGCCCCGCCGATCAGCAGGAAGGCGACGATCGGCATGCCCGGGATGAAGCCCATGCCGATGGCGGCGGTCCCGGCCACGGCGAGCGCGATGCGCGACTGCCCGAGCTGCGACGCGGCCTGCGCGCCCATCTCGGTGTCGGCGCCCGAGCGGGTGACGATCATGCCGGTCGAGACGGCCATCAGCAGCGCGGGGATCTGCGTGGTCAGGCCGTCGCCGATGGTGAGCAGGCCGTAGTGCGAGAGGGCGTCGCCGATGGCCATGCCGTTCTGCAGGGCGCCGATCGCGATGCCGCCGACCAGGTTGATGATGATGATGATGATGCCGGCGATCGCGTCGCCCTTGACGAACTTCGACGCACCGTCCATGGCGCCGTAGAAGTCGGCCTCGGCGCTGACGTCGGCGCGACGCTGCTTGGCGACCTCGTCGGTGATCAGGCCCGCGTTGAGGTCGGCGTCGATGGCCATCTGCTTGCCCGGCATGGCGTCGAGGGTGAAGCGCGCGCCCACCTCGGCGACGCGCTCGGCGCCCTTGGTCACGACCACGAACTGGATCACGACGAGGATCAGGAAGATCACCGACCCGATGATGATCGAGCCGCTCACGGCGACGTGCCCGAACGCCGCGATGACGTCGCCCGCGCAGCCGTCGCCGAGCACGAGGCGCGTCGAGGCCACGTTGAGCCCGAGGCGGAACAGCGTCGCGACGAGCAGCAGCGACGGGAACACCGAGAAGTCGAGCGGCTTCTTGACGAACAGCGTCGTCAGCAGGATCACCAACGCCAACAGGATGTTGAGGATGATCAGCACGTCGAGCAGCGGCGCGGGCACCGGCACGACGAGCAGCAGCACGATGCCGACGATGCCGACCGGGACGGCGAGCTTGGGCAGGGTGGACTTCATCGGGTGCCTCCAGAGGTGGCGGGGCGGACGGAGCGGGAGAGCGCAGGAGGCGCGGGGCGGGACGGCGCGGAGGTCGCATCGGTCGCGGTGCCGGTCGCGGCCTCGCGGGCGATGCGGAGGCGGCGGGGCACGGCGTCGGCCTCGAGCGACTCGGGCGCGAGGACGCCGGCCACCTCGTCGGCCGTGGTGACGCGGGGCGGCGTGTGCGTGCCCTTCAGCGTGCCGCGGGCCTTGAGCGCCATGACGAAGGTGAGGACGCGGGCGACCGGCGTGTAGAGGTCGACGGGGATCTCCTCGCCCAGGCCGCAGGCGGCGTGCAGGGCGCGGGTCAGGGGGACGTCGACGACGAGCGGCACGCCGTCGGCGGTGGCCTGCTCGCGGATGCGGGCGGCGACGGTGCCGGCACCCTTCGCGACGACGCGCGGCGCCGACTTGCCGGGTTCGTACTTCACGGCGACGGCGTAGTCGGTCGGGTTGACCATGACGACGTCGGCGTCGGCGATGGCCCCGATCATGCGGTTGCGGCTCATCGCGAGCTGACGGGAGCGCCGCTGCGACTTGACCAGGGGGTCGCCGTCGCTCGACTTGTTCTCGTCCTTGACCTCTTTCTTGGTCATGCGCGTCTTCTTGCGGTTGCGACGCATGACGACGAAGACGTCGGCGAAGGCGAGCAGCAGGCCGGCCGCGATCGCGGCCTTGATCAGGATGCCGGTGCCGACCTTCGCCTCGGCGAGCACGGCCGAGACGCTGAGGCCGCCGCCGCTCATGAGCACGGGCATCAGGCCCTGGATCGCGAACCAGAGGACCAGACCGACGACGGTCGTCTTGATCAGCGCCTTGGCGCCGTTCCACAGCGCCTGCGTGCCGAAGGTGTTCTTCAGGCCGTTGAGCAGGTTGAACTGCTCGTAGTTGCCCGTCATGCGCTTGATGTGCACGCCGCCCTGCACGATGGCGGTCGCGAGCACGGCCACGCCGACGACCGCGAGCATCGGTCCGATCGTCGCCCCCATCGAGCCCGCGCCCTGCATCAGCTCGGTGACGACGGTGGACGAGTCGGGGTGCGTGATCGCCTGGCGGATCGAGAACATCTGGTCGACGCCCGCCGAGGACGCCCGCTCGATGGTCGAGGGGATCATCACGGCGGCGGCGCCGACACCCACCCAAGCGCTGAGGTCCTGCGACCGGGACAGCTGGCCCTTCGAGTGGACCTCTTTCATCCGCTTGTCGGTCGCGGCCTCGGAGCGCTCGCCGGAGTCGTCCGCCATGTCAGCCCACCCCCAGCAGCATGTCGGCGGCGTCGCCGGTCAACGAGGCCACGACGCCGGGCAGCGCGAGGAAGACGCCGCCGGCCAGCATGACCGTCATGAGGATCTTGAGCGGGAAGCCCATCGCGTAGGCGTTGAGCGCCGGCGCGACGCGCGAGAGCAGCCCGAGGCCGACGTCGGCGAGGAACAGCACGACGCAGAGCGGCCCGGCGATCTGGATCGTCGAGAGGAAGAGCTGGCTGACGCCGGTCGTCAACAGCTCGACCGGACGGGAGAGGTCCATGCCGAGGCCGAGCGGGACGGCGTCGAACGAGCGGGTGAGTCCCCCGATGATCAGCTGGTAGCCCCCGGTCGCGAACATCAGCGCGAGTGCGGTCATCTGGAACAGCCGGGTGAACTGCGCGCCGTTGACCATCGACTGCGGGTCGAACGCCTGGGCGAGCGTGAAGCCGCCGAAGAGGTCGATCAGGCTGCCGGCCGCCTGCACCGCGGCGAAGGCGACGAACACCAGGAATCCCAGCACGGCGCCGACGACGAGCTCGAGCACGAGCGCCATGACGAACGGCCCCGTCTCGAGCGACACGTAGCCGGGGGTGACGCGCGGCGCGACGGCGAGCGCGAGCCCGATGCCGAGCATGGCCTTCACCCGCGCCGGGAATGCGCGGTACGAGAACGGAGGCGCGATCACGAGGAACGCGGTCATGCGCACGGCGGCGAGGAGGGTGGCCTCGAGCCAGCTGAGGTCGAACGACACGACGCGCCCCTACCCGCCGCTGAGCAGCTGGGGGATGCGGTCGAACACCATGGTCGTGAACGACACCATCTCGCTGATCATCCAGTGGCCCGTGACGATGAGCGCGATGCCGACGGCGACGGCCTTCGGCACGAACGAGAGGGTGACCTCCTGGATCTGGGTGATCGACTGCAGCAGCGAGATCGCGAAACCGACGACGAGCGAGGTGATCAGGACGGGCGCAGCGAGCTTGCCCGTGATGATCAGGGCCTGCATCGAGAGGTCGAGGACGGCGTTGGAATCCATCAGGCACCCACCTGGTAACTCTCGATGAGGCTCTTGATGATGAGGCCCCAGCCGTCGACGAGGACGAACAGCAGGATCTTGAACGGCAGCGAGATCATCACCGGCGGCAGCATCATCATGCCCATCGACATCAGCGCGGCGCTGACGACGAGGTCGATGACGAGGAAGGGGATGAAGATGACGAAGCCGATGATGAACGCGGCGCGCAGCTCGCTGATCATGAACGACGGGATGAGCGTGAGCATGGGCACGTCGGCCTGGCTGGCGGGGTTCGGCTGGTTCGCCGAGCGGGTCATCAGCGCGAGGTCCTCCTCGCGGGTGTGGGCGAGCATGAACTCGCGCAGCGGGGCGATGCCGGCGTCGATCGCCCCCTGCAGGTCGAGGCGGCCGTCGAGGTAGGGCTGCACGGCGTCCGTGTTGATGTGGGTCAGGATCGGAGCCATGATGAACAAGCTCAGGAACAGGGCCAGCCCCGCGAGCACCTGGTTCGGCGGGATGGACGGCAGCGCGAGCGCGTTGCGCGTCATCGCGAGCACCACGAAGATCTTCGTGAACGACGTCATCATCAGCAGCAGCGCGGGGGCGACGCTCAACAGCGTGATGCCGATCAGGGTGACGACGGCCTGGCTGGGTGCCCCGTCGGGGCCGTTGATGTCGATGTTCAGGCCGCCTGAGCCGCTGCCGTCGGACGTCGTCTGGTCGGTGTCGGTGAAGTCGGTCGGCGTCGTGCCCGTGGTGCCCTCGGTGCCGGTGCCGTCCGTGGCCGGGGCGGTGGGCGCGGTGGGGGCCGTCGGCGAGACGGGTGCCGCGTTGGCCTGCTGACCGATCAGCATCACGAGGGCGGACGCCACGACGAGCGCGAGCAGCGTGACGACGACCGCACGGGCGAACCGCGTGTCGGCGAAGCGCACGGGCACGGCCACCACGGGGCGGCCCGGGGGGGCTCCGTGCAGGCCGTCGTGCAGCGTCGGGCGGACGAGCCGGCGCAGGGCGGACGCGAAGGAGGGGCGGGTCGGGGACGCGGACGACCGGCGGCCGGTCATCCGGCTCGTCCGCTGCGCAGCACGGCTGCGGCCTGACGCCACGTGTCGGGGGCGAGGATCGAACCCTCGAGCGACTTCGCGGCCCGCCCGGTGCGGCGGTCGGCCGGGTCACGAGGCGCGCGGCCGCGGAGACCGGCCGCCGCGGCCCGGCCCGCGCCCCCCCCGCGGCCGGCCCACCCGGCGGCGGGGGGCGCGGCCGACGCGAGGGCCGGGGTCGGGCGAGGGCCGGGACCGCCGAGGTCTCGGCCGACAGCACGGCGGCGAACGAGGCCGAGGGCGCCGGGGTCGCGACGGGCGCGATCGGGGTGACCCGCGCCTCCTGCACCGGCGTCGGCTCGTCGTCGGGCGTGCCCGACGGGACGAGTGTGAGAGGGGCGGCCTCGACCGGACGGTCGGCGGCGGCCAGGACGGTCACCGACGACTCGGTCACGCCGAGCACGAGGCGCTCGCCCTCGACGTCGACCACGACGACGCTCGCCTTCGCGCCGACGCCCTGGCGGGCGACGACCGAGACCTGCGACGTGGCGCGGGTGCCCGCACGACCGCCCTTCACCAGGCGCTTCTGCAGCACCCAGAGCAGGGCGAGGACGACGCCCAACGAGAGGACGACCCGCAGGCCGACGACGACGGTGTCCACGATCAGGCGATGCCGTCGGCGACGTCGAGGATCTTGGTGATGCGGACGGCGTAGTCCTGGTCGACGACGACGACCTCGCCGTGCGCGATCAGGCGGCCGTTGAGCAGCACGTCGGCGGGGGCGCCGGCCGAGCGGTCGAGCTCGATGACGGCGCCGGGTCGAGGCCCAGGACGTCGCGGACCGACATGCGCGTGCGGCCGATCTCGACCGTCAGGGCCATCTCGACGTTGTTGATGCGACCGAGGTTGCCGGTCGAGACGGCTCCCAGGGTCGGCACCACGGGCGACGATCCGCCGATCGTGCCGGTCTCGCGCAGGCGCAGGGCGAACCATCCGGCGGGCTGACCCGCGGCCGTCAGCTCGAAGACGACGGTCTCGGGGTCGGCGAGCAGGGCGTCGGCCGACTCACGGCGGCTCTCGCCGAGCACGCCCGTGCCGAGCACGTCCGTCGCGGCCTCGAGCGCGGGACGCAGGACGTCCGAGACCGAGACCATCGGGTTGTCGGTGCCCGCGGCGGCGGCGAGCTGGTCCATGTCGGCCAGCACGACCGCGGTGTCGGCCGAGACCGACCCGACGAACGAGGTGACCACGACGGACGAGCCCGCGAGGCGGAGGCCGTGGGCGGAGGCCGGGTCGACGGCCACGGCACGCAGGGGCGTGGGCGGCGGCAGCTGGGCGACCAGCGCCTCGACCGCCGCGGTGTGCAGGGTGATGGTCGTGCCGGTCATGAGGTTCCTTCTTCGGTGCCGGTCAGGGAGGTGGAGACGACGATGCCGGCCAGACGGGAGCCGGCGGCCCCGACGGCGGCGCGGCCGACGGGCTGGCCGTCGACGCTGATCTCGAGCGGTCGGTGCTGCGGGTGGGGCAGCGGCAGCAGGTCGCCGACGGCCAGCCCGAGCACGACGCTCGGCAGCACCGCGGCGGGGGCGAAGGTCAGCGAGACGCCGACCGGCACCGAGGCCAGCTGGGCGCCGAGCAGGTCCCGGGCGTCGGCGGCGTCGATCGTCGGGTTGGACTCGCCGAGCTGCGACAGCAGGACGTCGGCCGGGATCGCGACCGTGCCGGGTGCGACGCGCTCGCCGACGCGGATCTCGAACGAGGCCACGATCATGAGGTCGGACTTCTGCGCGGCCTGGGCGAACTGCGAGTTGTACTGGAACCCGCCGACGCTGATCGGGTCGGCCAGCATGGGGCCGAACGAGTAGCGCAGGTCGTCGAGGGCGTCGTCCATCAGGCGGCGCACGAGAGCCTGCTCGATGGGCGTGAAGGTGCGCTCGGGGAGCATGGAGGGCTTGGCGGCGCCGAGCATGTGGCTGACCCAGGTCAGCGCGGCCGACGACGGGAACTGGATGACGGCCTTCGCGGAGACGCCCTCGAGGGTGCAGAGCACCATCGCGGTGGTCGCCGGCAGCGACGAGGCGTACTCGTCGTAGGTCAGCATCTGCACCTGGTCGCAGCTGACCGACGACAGCACGCGCAGCTTGGCGGTGAGCTGCGTGCCCCACTGCCGCGCGAAGGTGTCGAAGGCCAGCTCGAGGACGCGCGAGTGCTCACGGGCGAGGGTGGTCGGACGGCGGAAGTCGTAGACCGCGACGGTCTTCTGCGGGCGCGTCGACGAGCCGACCGTCGCGGTCGGTGCGCTGCTGCCCGTCGGGGCGTCGAGGAGTGTCACGGACGGAGCTATCGGCCCGCCCCACCTGAGCGTTAGCCCAGGATCGGTCGTACCCCCCGGACTGGGTTGCCGTCGTCGAACTCGGTGCCGGGGTCGCGCCACCGGGCCGGAGGGGCCCGGCGGGGGTCAGTGGCCCGAGGACTCCTCCTTCTTCTCCGTCTTCTTCTCGGTCTTCTCGGTCGTCGTCTCGGCCGCGGTGCCCGCCTTCGACGTGTCACCCGACTCGGCCGTGGTCGAGGTGCCGGCCGCCTGCTCGACGGTGGGGTTGCGACCGTCGGTCACCGCGCCTCCTGCGGCCGCCGCCGCCTGCTCGAGCTGCGGCAGCAGCGCGCTCACCGCGTCGGACTGGTTCGACAGGACGACGATGTCGACCCGACGGTTCGACGCGAGGTCGGCGTCGGTCGTGCCGGTGCTGAGGGGACGCGACGAGCCGAAGCCGACCGACTGGATGTGGTCGGCGCCCACGCCGCCGCGTTCGACCAGGTCGCGCAGCACCTGGGTGGCGCGGGCGGAGGAGAGCTCCCAGTTGGTCGCGAAGGGCGCGGTCGAGCTGCGCTGGTCGGCGTGCCCCTCGACCGAGACGTCGTGACCCGAGGTCTTCAGCACCGGCCCGATGGCGTTCATGACGTTGACGGCCGTGCCGCTCAGGTCGGCGCTGTTCGTGCCGAAGAAGGTCTCGGAGCCGATCAGGCGGACGGTGAGACCGCGGTCGTCGACGGCGAACTCGACGTCGGCGCTGAGCCCCGAGCCCTCGAGGTTCGCGGCGATCGCGGCCTTGATGGCGGTCAGGTCGTCGAGCTCGCCCTGGGCCGCGACGGTCGCGGCGGCGGCCTGTTCGGCGGTCTGGGCCTCGCCCGAGGCGGCGGCCTTGCTCAGGTCGGTCTCGTCGCCGGACGAGTAGCCCTTGCCCTCGGGGGTCACGTCGGAGGCGTTCACGACGGTGCCCGAGGCCGTGTCTACCTTGCCGACGTCGGTCTGACCGAAGCCGGTCGCGAGCGAGTTGCGCAGGGCGATGTACTTGTCCTGGTCGACGTTCGACATGGCGAACAGCACGATGAACATGCACATCAGCACGGTGATCATGTCCATGTACGAGGCCATCCAGCGCTCGTCGGGGTGCTCGTCCTCGGCGTGCCCCTTCTTCTTGCGTCCGCCACGTGCCCCGCTCATGCGGCCAGCCCCTGGTCGTCGCTGCCCTTCTTCGCGCCGGCCTTGGCCTTGCCGCCCTTGCCGCTCTTGCCGTCGCCGCCTTCGAGCGCGTGCGTCGGCACCATGGCCTTGAGGCGTTCGCCGAGGAGGCGCGGCTGGCTTCCCGCCTGGACCGCCAGGACCCCCTCCATCAGCAGCGTCATGCGCAGCTCGTCGAGGTCGGCCAGCTTCTTGAGGCGCGCACCGAGCGGCAGCCAGAGGAAGTTGGCGGTCAGCAGGCCCCACAGGGTCGCGACGAAGGCCGCGGCGATCATGTGGCCGAGCTCGTCGGGCTCGGCGAGGTTCTCGAGCACGTGGGTGAGGCTGACGACCGTGCCCACGATGCCGACCGTCGGGGCGTACCCGCCGAGGCTCATGAAGAACTTGCTGGCCGTGCGGTCGGCGGCGAGGCGGGATTCCATCTCGTCCTCGAGCAGGATGCGCAGCTCTTCGCCGTCGGTGCCGTCCGCGATGTTCTGCAGCGCGCCCTTCATGAAGGGGTCGTCGAGCTTCTCGGCCTCCTGCTCGAGCGAGAGCAGGCCCTCGCTGCGGGCCTTCTCGGCGAGCGACACGACACCGTCGATGACCGACTGCGGGGGGACGACCTTGCCGGTGAAGGCGCGGGTGATCTTCTTGAAGCTGAGGATCGCGTCCTTGATCGTCGTGCCGGCGATGCCGACGCCGATCGTGGCGCCGAAGACGAGGATGATCGGGGCCGGCAGCAGCAGCCCGGCGATGCTGACGCCCTCGAGCTGGATCATGCCGAAGAGGGCGCCCAGCGCGAGGACGATGCCGATGATCGTTGCGGGATCCACGGTCAGCGTCCTTGCGTGGTGTCGGCCGATGCGGCGGGCGCGGTCGGCACGGTCGGGGCGTGGGCGGCCGGAGCCTGCACGGCGGGACGGAACTCGGTGACGCGACCCGCGCCTCCTGGACCCGACGAGCCGCGGACGATGCCGAGCTGCGGGCCGGTCGAGGTGCGGTTGCCGAGGGACTGGCTGGCCGGGGCGGTGGCCGACGGCTCGTCGTAGGCGAGCGAGACGATGCGGGCCCGGTAGCGGGCGATCATCTCGATGACCTCGGCCATCGGCTCGGTCACGACGTACTTGGCGCCGTCGACCATGATCAGGACCGTGTCGGGCGTCTCGTGGATGCGCTCGATGAGGTCAGGGTTGACAGCGAATCTGCTGTCGTTGAGTCGCGTGACGACGATCATCGGCCCGTCCTAGGTCTGTGTCTCCTGCCGCCATCCGTGGGGCAGGTGTCGCTGCTCGTCCTGAGCGGCTACGGGTGACTATCGGCCGGGGGTGGCGGGGCGTTAGGTACGGGTCGTCGATGTGTGTCCTCACGTGCGGCCGGTTGTCCACAGGCCCCCCACGCGGGTCGAACAGTCGGTATGGTGTGTGAAATTGCTCATATCGACGAGGGGAACCGCCGTGGCCGGGTACATGGACATCGATCTGGAGGCGCTGGGCGCGTTGGCGCGCGACCTCCAGACCCTGCACACCGACTTGTCGTCGGGCAGCGCCGGCGTGGCGGGTGAGGGCATCGGCTCGCCACGCCTGCAACAGGCCGTCACGGCGTTCGCCGACGACTGGGCGATCGCGCGCGGGCGCATGCTCGAGTCGATCGCGGCGGTCGGCGCCATGGCCGAGGGTGCGGCGAAGACCCTCACGCAGGCCGACGACGAGCTGGCGGCGGCGCTGACCCCGACCGACACGGCGGGTGCGGCATGAGCCGCCCGTGGGACTGGAGCCCTCTCGACCTGCCGTCCGACCCCGTGCCCGGTGACCCGACCGAGCTCCGTTCGTCGGCGGTCGCGGCTCGGGCCACGGGCACGTCGATCGAGACACAGTCGAGGAGGCTGCGTCGGTTGGCGAAGGCCGAGGGGTGGGACTCCGAGTCGGGCCGCACCTTCTCGACGTCGGCGGAGCCGCTCGCCGACGCGATCGACAAGGCGAAGCAGCGCTACCTCGACCTCGCCACGGCGCTCGACAGCTATGCGGACGGCCTCGAAGAGCTGCAGCGGCAGGCGGACGCCGCGCGCCTCGACGCCGACGAGGCGAAGGAGGCGCGGCGCACGGCCGACAAGTTCGTCGTCCCCGGCGAGACCGACCCGTTCGAGATCGACCGGCAAGAGGCCGCCCGGACGCGGGCCGTCGACCTCGCCGACACCGACCTCGCGGACGCGAAGGCGGTCATCACCCGCCTGGTCGGCACCGGAGGCGACACGGACGGCGAGTACGGCGCCCTCACCGACCAGGCGATCGCGGCCATCCGCCTGGCCGGCGACGACGAGCTGCGCGACACCTGGTGGGACCACGTCAAGCAAGTGGTTCACGACGCCCGCGGGGTGCTGGGGGCGATCAAGGACCTGCTGACCGCGCTCGCGCCGCTGCTGACCATCCTCGCCATCATCTTCCCTGCCGCCGCCCTCGGCCTCCTGATCGTCGGCATCGCCATGGCCGCTCTGACCCTCGCCATCACCCTGGCGCAAGCGAGTGCCGGCGATGCATCGTTGTCCGACGTGATGGCCGACCTGGCCGGCGTGGGACTCGCCTGCATCGGCTTCGGTGGCGCTCGGGCCATGGCGGGGCTCGTCGCCGGCACGAGGACCTCGGTGATCTCGAGCCAGTCCATGCGAAACGCCCAGCGAGCTGCCGCCCAGGCTCCTGCCCGCAAGGTGGACGCCGTCTACGACCGGGTCAGGAGGGAATCCGAAGCAGCGCTCACGCAGCGCGCCTCCTCGATCGGAGGCGATCTGGGCACCCGGATCATCGACGGCCTCGTCGGCGGCGGCGCCCGAGAGATGCAGCTCCTGCGGCGTCTCGCCGAGAACGGAGGCGGGCCGCTGGCTCAGGCGTCGTGGCGGCCCGGCGTCATCGTGGGAGTCGGGACGGGCATCCCGTCGCTGGTGGTCGACGTCAAGTCGGGCGTGGAGTCCGCGCTGGACGTCGGTGCCCTGCTGACCGACGCCTACTGGACCCAGAAGATGCAGATCCGGGTGGGAAGTCTGTGACGGTCTCGTACTCGTTGACCCTGCCCCGGGGCTGGCATCGATTCTCTCCCCAGGGCGACTTCGACGAGCAGGTCCACCGGCTGGGCCGCCAGTTCACGGCGACAGACCGGGACGCGGCAGCAGCGGTTCTGTCGAGGCAGCGATTCGGCACGGCCATGGGGCACGTTCGCGAGACGGCTCGGCAGGCCGGTGCGCTGGACCTCTTCGCCTTCGTCGGACCGAGCCGGACCGGCCTGGGGCCGATGTCCCTCGTCACGAGCGTCGTCCACCTCGGCGCATGCATCGCCGCATCTCCCGAGAGCCCCCCGACCGTCGGGGCGGCGGGATCGACGACGATCCTCGAGACAGCCGGGGGCCCCTGCCTCAGGGTTCTCGCTCGCGCGTCGACCGACGTCGGAACGTGGTGGAGGGCCCTGGCCGGGCACCTGACCGATCTCGAACCAGGTCGCGACGACGTCTCCCTGAGCTCGGAGGACGACCGGCGAGTCCTCTCGACTGCCGACGTGGGCTACGCCATCGACATCCCCGGGCATCGGGGGTCGCAGCTCATGCTGTCGTTCTCGACGATCGGTGGCCCGTTCGTCGGTGCCCAGATCGACCACGGCGATTCCATCGCGAGGACGTTGACGTGGACGTGACGGTTTCGTGGGTCGTGCCCGCAGCGCACGCGAGCGCCTTCCGGGCAGGGCGCCGTGACTCGTCGCATCTGTCCGTCCGCGAAGGCCGACTGCGCCTCCATCGGCGGAACGCAGCCCCGGGCGACCTCTTCCCCCTCGCCGATGTGACGTCAGGCGGTTGGGCCCACCCCTACGAGGGACCGCTCGCGTGGGGGGAGCCCCACCCCCTCGGGATCGTCTGGTTCCTGACGAAGGACGATCTCTTCGTCTTCCCTCTGGCCGACTGGTGGGCGGACGGCGTCGAGTGCGCACCTCATGAGGCCGTAAGGAGTTCTGGCTTCCTCGACCTTCTCGAGACTCGTGGCGTGCGCCCCCTGTTCGATGTCCAACCCGGTGGCCGTTTCGCGGAACGTGCCGGTGACGCCCGGATCATCCGGTCGGTCGACATCGATGCACATCGCCGACTCGCCACCGCCCAACTCGCACTGTCCCTGGGCGCAGCGGTGAGCTACGTCGTCATCCTCGCCCTGGCCGTGACGTCGTTCCTGCTGGCACCCGGCGACGTCCCGCCGGCGCTCATCCCGACGGGGGCAGCAGCGGTCGTCCTCGTGACGTCCGTCGCCAACCTGTGGTCGATCTCGCCGTGGCTCAGGCCCGTCCGCATGCCGTCCGGCCCACGAAGCTATGTGGCGCCGAGGTCCTCGAGGGCGCCGATTGCGGACCCCCTCTCGCTGGCACCGGGCATCCACGGGTTGATCACGTCCGACGCCTCAGGTACGTCAGCGGTCATCCGCACTGTCGACGACACCTCCCGACCGGGCACGATGCGTTTCCAGTACACCGAGAGGGGTGACGGGCGCCATCTCGTGCTGATGGACGAGCGGGGCCTGCCTCGCGCTTGCCTGCCTCTGGCCGACTGGGCGCCGACCGCTCGCGACGAACTGCGGCTGGAAGAGTGGCTGCACGATCAGGGCATCGGCGTCAGCGCGAACCGACTGGGCGACGCGCCGTTGCCTCTACCCGTCGGCGTGGAGCTCGCCCGAGCTCGTGCACGGCAGGCGCTCTTCGGCGGCGGCCCGTGGAGAACACCCTCGCCTTTGTCGGCCCTGCGCCCCTGCATCGCGTCCGGGGTGCTGCTGGTGCCGTTCGTCATCACCCTCTCCGATGGCGGAAAGATCGCGGCCGCGATCCAGCTGTCGTCGATCGCCCTCTGGGCTCTCACCACCGGGCTGGTGATCGGATTGCCGACCTGGTGGGTGCTCCGCCTGTGGATGCGCCTTCCCCGAGGACTCCGCAAGGGTGAGCGATGAGGGTCACCCTGAGACACCGCACGGCGTGGCGGACGCTGATCGGCTTCGAGGCCCATGACGGCCCCCTCCCGGGTGCTCTGCAGGACGTCCACGACCTGATGGAAGCCCAGGGAGTCACCGCGGGCATGGCACTGATGTCCGACGACGACCCGGCCCTCGTCGTGGGCTGGGCCTCGGTGTTCGTGCTCGCGGCCGAAGCCGTCACGGCCGTCGATCTGACGAGTTCGTTCGACTCCCACCCGGCCGCCGTGTCGTCGACGACGGCACGGACCCAGCACACACCGCTCGGGCAGGCCCGGAGGCAGAGCCACGAACGAGCCGTCGACATGCCTTCGGACATGACGCGAGTCCCCCGAACCGTCGTGATGACACACGTCCTCTGGACCTGGTCGGTCACACGCCCCGAGGACGGCGACACCACGCCTCCCTGGACCGTCGCACTGTCGAGCGAGTCCCCGTCGCCTCATCCGGCCGACGCGGTCATTCCGTTGGTCGACGAGCTAGCCCTCGGCCTGACGCTCGACGACACCGGCCCGGAACCGACGCCACCCACCATGCAGAGAGAAGGACCATGACCACCACACCCCTCACCACCCCTGTCACCTACCGACCGACGTGGTCGCACTTCTGGGCGAAAGCCAAGGGCCGGCTCTTCCTCATACCCCTCGCGTTCGTGATGGGCTGGTACCGGCTCGGAGAATCCGTCGTCCCGTACTTCGTCGTCCTGCTGGTGGTGATGGCGGCCGGCCTGTGGGTCTACCTCCGGACGACGAGCATCACCGTGTCCGAAACGGCGGTGGCCCGGCGTTGGTGGGGACGCACCACGACCGTCGAGTTCGACGGCTCACAGCGCGGCATCCTCTGCATGCTCAACTTCGGCGTACAAAACCTCGGGTACCTCGCCGTCCGGGACGGCAAGGGCCGCCGACTCGTCCTCACCGAGGCCAACTGGCCCGGAGAACAGCTGCTCGAGATCGCCCAGCACGCACGACTCACGATCATGCCGGCCGATCAGGTCTTCTCGGGCAAGAACGCCGCCGCCATCGTGCCCGGCGTCGTTCCCCTGACGACCCGACGTCCGGTGCTCTGCGCCCTCGTGGCGCTCGCCGGCCTGATCGCCGTCATCGTGCCGATCGCCATGCTGATGGCCGGCGCGGCCTGATCGCTCCAGCAGGACACCGTCGAGTGGACGAGATGCCGTGGCGCGCGGCGGTGCCTCGTCCACTCGACGGTACGGCAGGCTGAGTGGCAGGAGGCGCGGCGCGTCACGTGCGCGAAACAGGGGGCTGGCAGGATGTGCCGGTGACCCACGAACCCCTCGACGAGTCGCGCCCCGGCACCACCCCCGCCGCCCGCGCCGACGACGTCACCCGCACCTCCTCCGCCACCCCGACAGCGAGCACGGCCCGCGCCGCGAGCGCCGTACCGAACGCCGTCGGCAGCGACGACGCGCCTGCGCCCGAGTCCTCCCCCGCCGGCCTGCCGGACGCCGCGACCCCCGACGCCGCCGCGCCGGCTCGCCACGGCATCGACGACCCGGCCCTGACGGGCTCGATCGAGACCGTCGACTCGACGAAGCACTCGTTCCCCGAGAACGTGATGGGCGTCGTCACCGGCGTCTTCCTCGCCTCGTTCGGGCTCTTCCTGCTCAAGGAGAGCGGGGCGGTCTCGGGCGGCACGGCCGGGCTCGCGCTGCTGACCAGCTACGCCACGGGCTGGACCTTCGGGGTGCTGTTCGTCCTGGTCAACGTGCCGTTCTTCGCCCTGGCGGTGTGGAAGAAGGGGTGGCCGTTCACCCTCCGCACGGTGCTGACCGTGGTCATGCTCTCCGCGTTCTCGTACCTGCACCCCCTGATGTTCGACATCGACGGCATCAACCCGATCTACGGCACCCTCGGAGGCAACCTGCTCGTCGGCGTGGGGCTGTTGATCCTCTTCCGCCACGGGGCGAGCCTCGGCGGCATCAACATCCTCGCGCTCGTCCTGCAGGAACGCGCCGGGCTGCGCGCCGGCTACGTCCAGATGGGCTTCGACGTCCTGATCGTGCTGACCTCGCTGACCGTCGTCTCACCGTGGATCGTGCTGCTCTCAGCCCTCGGCGCCGTCGTGCTGAACCTCGTCCTCGCGATGAACCACAAGGCCGGCCGGTATGTCGGCCACACGTGATCACAACTTTCTGCCAGACTTTCGTGCGCGACCGGTCTGTTTGAGGCATTCTCGTCTCGAAGCGGTCACTCTCGTCTTGCACGTCCCCGGACGTCACACCACCTAGGAGTCTCATGTCCAACAACACCGCCATGCCCCAGTCCGCCGGCACCGCCGCGGGCTACAACGTCCTCGCGATCGTCGGGTTCATCCTGGCCTTCGTCTTCAGCCTCGCCGGCCTGATCGTCAGCCTGATCGCCCTGTCGCAGATCAAGAAAACCGGCGAGCGCGGCCACGGCCTCGCCCTGGCCGGCGTCATCCTCAGCGCCGTCTTCCTCGTCGGCGGCATCATCATCGGCATCTCGGCCTTCAGCGCCGGGATGGCACAGGTCCAGACCTACTAGGTCGATCGACCCCGGCACACCAGCCGGGGAGCACAGGAGGCGCGGTGTCTGCAGAGCAGGCACCGCGCCTCCTTCGCGTCCCGGGCGGGCGCCCCGCCGGACACGGGTTCCACCTCGGGAGGGATCGCGGACGTCGGTGGCCGCCGTTAGCGTGTGGGCATGCGACGGTGTCTCGGCGAGGTGGACGGCACACGCGCTGTGCCTTCCTCTCCGGGGCTACCCCGGGGCACGCAGATCGACCACGGCACCGCTCCGCAGGCCGGTGACCGCGCTTCGCGCGGCTCGCGGCCCGCACCGATGCACGAGTCGCCGAGGCCCCGCCGCAGCACTCCGAACGCCCCCTGCGCGCTCGCCGCACGAGCGACACGCCCGGCTCCCGCCCGCACGATCGCGAGCAGCACGGCGAACGGCCTGACAGGCACCGCGTGAGCGTCCGCTCCCCCGCCGCCGCCGCGGGCGCACACGAGCCCGATCCGGGCCCCGACGCCGCGGCGACCGCCCTCGCCGACGCCTTCCTCGGCGCGCAGTGGTCGGTCCGTGGGCTCGCTGCCGCAGCCGCCGAGGCGATCGACGGACCCGCGCGCTTCTGGCGCCCGCTGGCCCGAGACCTCGTCCGCGCCCTGCCCCGGGCACCGCTCGACGACCCCCGCACGCGCGCCGCCCTCCTCCGCCGCGACCCGTCCTTCACCGAGGCGGCGGCCGAGGCCCGGAGGCGCGGCCGTCCGCTGCGCATCGTCCCCCACGTGCCCGTGACGCAGGAGGCGCGCTCGGCCGACCCGCGCCTCCTGCGTCTCGGCCCCGTGGCCGCCGCCGCCCGCCTGCTGCACCTGACCGTGGGCGAGCTCGACTGGTTCGCCGCCCCCGGCCGGTGGCACCGCCGCGTCGAACGTGGCCCCCTGCAGCACCACCGGTACGAGTGGCGGACGCGGCCCGGACGCACGCCACGACTGCTCGAGGTCCCCGGCTTCCGGCTGCGCGACCTGCAACGCGTCGTGCTCGACGAGGTGCTGGCGGCGGTCCCGCTGCACGACGCGGCGCACGGGTTCGTCCCCGGGCGCAGCGCGGTCACGGGGGCCCGGCAGCACGTCGGGCGTGAGGTCGTGATCGCCCTCGACCTGACCTCGTTCTTCGCCCGGGTCACCGCCGGCCAGGTGTTCGGTGCCCTGCGCCGCGAGGGACTGCCCGATGCCGTCGCCCACGTGCTCACCGGGTTGTGCACGACCTCCGTGCCACCGGGTGTGCTCTCGCGCATGCCCCCGGGAGGCAGCCCCGAACAGCGGTTCGCCCTGCGTCACGCACTCGCCGTCGCCCATCTCGCCCAGGGTGCGCCGACCTCTCCGACCCTGGCGAACGTGGCGATCCGGCGGCTCGACTCGCGGCTCGAGGGGTACGCCCGGGCGGCCGACGCGACCTACACGCGGTATGCCGACGACCTCGCGTTCAGCGGCGACGGGACGCTCGCGGCGCGGGCCGACGCGTTCGTGCGGGGTGTCGGACGCATCGTCGGCGACGAGGGGCATCTGCTCAACCCGGCCAAGACCCGGGTGCGTGGGGCGGCCACGCGACAGGTCGTCACCGGCGTGGTGGTCAACCAGGGCACGAACACGGTGCGCTCCGAGTACGACCGGCTGCGGGCCGTGCTGCACAACGCCGCCACCACGGGGCTCGAGGCGCAGAACCGGGCCGGGCACCCGGACTTCGCCGCCCAGCTGTGGGGGCGCATCGGCTGGGTCGAGCAACTGAACCCCGGGCGCGGGGCCCGGTTGCGCGCCGCGTTCGCGCGCGTCCCCCGCTGACTGGCACCGCGCCTCCTGGGTGACGCCGCGCCTCCGGACGACGAACGCACCGCGTTTCGTGCGGCACACCCGGTCTCGATCGGGTGAGGTGCACGAAACGCGGTGCGAAGGGTGCCGCAGCCGCAGCCGCAGCCGCAGCCGCAGCCGCAGCCGCAGCCGCAGCCGGCGGCTAGCGCTTGAGGTTGGTGAGTTCCTGCAGCACCTCGTCCGAGGTGGTGATGATGCGGGCGTTGGCCTGGAAGCCGCGCTGGGCGACGATCAGGTTGGTGAACTCCTGCGAGAGGTCGACGTTGGACATCTCGAGCGAGCCGCTGGCCAGCGAGCCGACGCCGGGCGAACCGGGGGCGCCGACCGTCGCGGCACCCGAGTTGGCCGTCGCGCGGTAGCCCGAGTTGCCCTCCTTCTCGAGACCGCCGGGGTTCGTGAAGGTCGCGAGCACGACGCGACCGAGGCCGACCGTCGAACCGTTGCTGAACTGGCCCATCAGCGTGCCGTCCTTCGACAACGAGAAGCCCTGCAGCGTGCCGGCCGCGCGGCCGTTCTGCTCGGTGATCGACGTGGTGTTGAGCGCCGCGAAGCCGGTGATGCCCGACAGGTCGACGGTGACGCCGTTGAGCCGCAGCGACGCGGCACCGGTCTGCTTGCCGTCGGCGAAGGCCATGGAGGCGGTGGCGCCCCCGTTGCCGTCGGTCGCGGAGGCGTCCCAGCCGGCCGTCGTGCGGGTGAAGGTGAGCGTCAGGGTGCGCTCGAGGCCGTTGGCGTCGAAGACCTTGGTGTCGCGCACGATCTTGTCGCCGACCGCCGACTCGCTCGGCAGGTTGCCGCCGACCGTGGCGCTCGAGGTCGCCGTGGCCGGGGCCGCGGCGTTCAGGGGCAGCGTGATGTCGCCGAGCGCGCCTCCGTCGTTGATGACGCCGTTCGTCGCCGAGTAGCCCTGCACGATCTTGCCGTCGGACGACACGAGGCGGCCGTCGGCGTCGAAGTCGAACGCACCCGAGCGGGTGTAGACGGTGTCGTTGCCGAGGCGGGTCACGAAGAAGCCGTCGCCCGAGATCATCAGGTCGGTGGCCTTGCCGGTGGCCTGCGCCGACCCCTGCGCGAAGTTCGTCGAGATGCCGGCGACCTGCACGCCGAGGCCGATCTGCGCGGGGTTCGTGCCGCCGATGCCGGTCTGCGGGCCGCCCGCGCCCTGCGTGATCTGCGACAGCGTGTCCTGGAACTGGGTGGTCGACGACTTGAAGCCGGCGGTGTTGACGTTGGCGATGTTGTTGCCGGTGACGTCGAGCATCGTCTGGTGCGAGCGGAGGCCAGAGATGCCGGAGTAGAGGGAGCGGAGCATGGGTGCTGCCTTTCAGCTGGGGAGAGATCTGGAGGCGCGTCCTGCGCGGGTGGTGCCGGTCGCGTCCTGCTCCCGGTGCGGTTCGAGGGGTGGTGCGGGTGGTGCGGGTGGTGCGGGTGGCGCGGGTCGTGCGGGTCGTGCGGGTCGTGTCACGCCTTCGTGGTGGCGATGCCCGAGATGAGATCCAAGGCGACCTCCTTCCCGCCGACCGAGACCTTGGGGACGGCCTCGGCGAACGACACGCTCGTGGCGGTGCCCTTCACCTCGACGCCGTCGGGGCCCGTGTAGCTGACCTCGCGGCCGACCAGGTTCGACGCGGCGATGCGCATCTGCAGCGAGAAGTTCTCGTTGGCCGTCGTCGTCTGGGCCGTGACCTGCTCCATCATCGCCAGCTGGGTGGTCTGCGACATCATGGCGTTGGTGTCCATCGGGGTCGACGGGTCCTGGTTCTTCAGCTGCGTGACGAGCAGCTTCATGAACATCTCGCTGTCCATCGTGTTCGCCGTGGCACGGCTCGAGCCGCTCTTCGCGGCGTTGGCGGCGGCGATCTGGGTCGCGACGTCGACGGTTCCCGATATCTGGTCGATCGGGGGCATGGGGTCTCCGGTTCAGACCAGGACGTCGAGGGACGTCGAGAGGGACGAGGCGGCGCGGGCACGGTCGACCGCACCCGTCGCGTCGAGGGGGTCGGTTCCGTCGCGCGGCGCGCGTCCGGTGCGGGCGTCGGCGGTGCGCGCCTCGGCGGCGTCGCGAGACTGCCCGCCCGGCCCGCCGTCGGCACCGGCCTGCGCCCCGAGCGAGCCGGGCTGACCGGAACGGTCGCCCCGGGCGTCGGACGGCTGGTTCTGCGACGAGAGGTCGACGCTGGTCTGGTGACCCGCGCCTCCCGGGCCTGTGCCTCCCGGGTTCGACGCCGTCGCGAGGTCGCGACGCAGGTCGCCGAGGATCGCCCGGACGGCGTCGCGGCCGGCCTCCGACGCGGCGAACATCTCGACGTGCGTGCCGTGCGCCGAGACGTGGGCCCGGACGGTGACCGGGCCGAGCGCCTCGGGAGCGACGTCGACGGTCACGACGTGCACCCCGGGCCCCGCCGCGGCGAGCGAGAACAGGGGGCGAGCGAGCTGCTGGGCCAACGGGGCCGGCTGCGCGGCGGCCGGCGTCGGGGTCGCGGACGAGGAGGCGCTGGTGGCGGAGGCCGCGGACGTCGCGACGGTCCCGGGGACGGCGAGCACGATCGGATCGACGGGGGCGGTCGCCGGGGCGGGGGCCGAGACGGCGGCGGGCGACGGTGTCGTCGTCGAGGAGGTCGAGGGAGCCGTCGTGCCGGACGGGCCGGACGGGCCGGACGTGGCGACGGCGGGCGACGAGACGGGACGGCCGTCCGACGTCGCCACCGCGGAGGGGGCAGGTCTCGGGATCGCTGATCCGGTACGGACCGGATCGCCGGCGACGGGCAGCGCCTCGGAGCGGCCGGCCGATCCGGTGGGTACCGGAGCGGACGGACCGGCAGGGGGCGGGTCGGCAGACACGCCGGCAGCCCCCGTTCCGGAGGGCGCGGCGGTCGCTGCGGTCGCTGCGGTGGTCGCGGTCGCTGCGACGACAGCGGGCGTGGCAGCGGTCGCGGCGGCGGTTCCCGGGGCGGACGCCGTGGCGGTGGGGGCGATCGCGGGGGTGACCGCGGGGATCGCTGCGGTGGCGGGAGCTGCGCCCCCGGCGGCATCCGTGGAGGAGGTGGTGGTCGGTGCCGACGCCCCGAGGGGCGAGCCGGCGACGGTCGAGTCGGCTGATCCGGTACGTGCCGGATCGCGGCTCTCGCCCGATGCGCCTGAGGAGGGCGACGCTCCGGTGCGTACCGGATCGGCGAACGCGGAAGGACGCAGCGACACGGCGGCGAGGGCAGGAGCCGCAGCGGGGACCGTCCCGGCGGCGTCCGTCGTCCCGGTGGACCCGGCCGAGGCGGAGGCGGTGGTGACGGCGCTGGCGACCGCGCTGGCGCTGGCGACAGCGCTGGCGAGAGCGACGGGCAGACCGGGCGTCGCGACGCCGGATGCCGTGCCGTCCGACACGGCGGGCCCGCCGTCGGTCGCCGACAGGGGCTCGGCGGCCCCGCTCGCGGTTCCGGGCTCGGCGGCACCTGCTGATCCGGCGGTCGGCGCCGAGGTCGCGCCGGCGAGCGACCGGCGCCAGGGCGCGACGGACGCGGGGTCGAGCGTCGACGGCGCGACGGCCTCGTCCGAAGCAGGGGTCGAGGAGTCCAGGGCGGCCGGGGCGTTCCGGTCGACGGGGCGGCCGGCGGTCCGCACGTCTCGGTCGGCGATGCGGGCGTCACGGTCCGCGACCCGGGCGTCGCGCCGGTCGGCGGCCCGCGAGGCGTGCTCGTCGCGCATGGCGGCGCCGAAGCCGGCGGCCGCACGGTCGGCGTCGCGGGCGGCACCGGCTCCTCCGGTGCCCGGCCCGCGCGACCCGACGGGAGCACGCAGCGACGACGCCTCCGACAGTGCGGGAGGCGCGAACGGCAGGGTGCGGGACAGGGTCACGAGGCCACCCCCGCGCTCATCAGCTTCTGGAGGGCGGCGGTCATCAGGTCGGTCCCCGACGAGGACGCGCCCGACGCACCGGCTGCACCGGAGAGACCGGACAGGCCCGACAGGCCGGAGAGACCCGACAAGCCCGACAGGCTCGACAGCGCCGACGACGGGGCCGACGTCGACACGGCACCCGTCGTTTCCTCGGCCGGGACGATGCGCCGGATCGTGCTGAGGTCGGAGTCCTTGTACCAGTTGTCGACGATCTGGACGTCCTTGCCCGGGCGGGGCGCGTGCAGCACCTTGCCGTCGCCGAGGTAGATCACGATGTGGCCCTCGCCCTTGGGCACGAGCAGGTCGCCGGGCTTCGCGTCCGCGAGCGACGACACCTCGGCGCCCATCCTCGCCTGGTCGGGCACGACCCGCGGCATGCTGACGCCGAGGTCCTTGAACACGGTCTGCACGAGACCCGAGCAGTCCATGCCCGTCCGGTCCTCGCCGCCGAACACGTACGGCACGCCGAGGTACTTCTTCGCGGCCTCGACCACGTCCGAGCCGTCGGCTCCGCTGCCGCTCGCGACCGATCCGGCCACGGCGTCCACGGAGGCGCTGGTCGCCGTCGCGCCCGTCCCGGACGTGCCGGCGAGCGCGTCGGCGAACGCCGTGGCCGACGTCGCGGACGCGGCCGTGGCCGTGGCCGTGGCGGACGTCGCACCGGTGGTGCCGGCGCGCAGCTGGGCGATGGTCGCCTGGATGTCCTGGATGCGGGACAGGACCTCGGTCACGGGACTCACGCCGCGCCTCCTGGGTTCTCGGGGTCGGTGCCGGACGGCGAGCCGTCGGGGCGGGGGCGCGAGGCGATCTCGTCGAGGGCGATCTGCTCGTCCCGCAGGTCGGCGGCCGCTTCGGCCACCACGTGCTTGTGCTCGAGCTTCTCGAGGCCGATCGCGGCACGACGCGCCTCGTTGAAGGCGGCCTGCGCGGCGTCGGCGTCGGCCTGACGGCGCTGCGTGACCGCGTCGAGCTCGGCGAGCATGCCGCGCGACGAGGCCCGCGAGGCGGCGAGCGCGCTCAGCATGGCGGCGTCCGTGACCGCGGACGGCTCGTCGGCGAGGGTGCGCTTGGCGCGCACGCGCTCGTCGGCGGCCTCACGCAGGCGGTCGTTGGCCTCGGCGAGGACGGCACCGGCCTGGTCCTGCTGGGCGTGACGCAGCCGCAGCAGGCCGAGCAGCGAGAACGGACGGGCCATCAGATCGCTCCGAACCGTGAGGTGAGCGAGGCGAGGGCGCTCCACGAGTCGGCCGAGGCCGCCCGGTCGTCCATGCCCTGCTGCAGGAACGCGTCGATGGCGCCCTGGTGGTCGACCGCCGCGTCGACGAGCGGGTTGGTGCCGCGCTGGTACGCGCCGACGTCGAGCAGGTCCTGGGCGGCCCGGCGCGCGGCCATCACCTTGCGCAGGGTCGTCGCGGCGGCGCGCTGCGGCGGGCTGGTCACCTTCGAGGCGACGCGCGAGACCGAGCCGAGCGCGTCGACCGACGGGAAGTGCCCGGTCACGGCCAGCTTGCGGTCGAGCACGACGTGGCCGTCGAGGATGCTGCGGGCGGCGTCGGCGATCGGCTCGTTGTGGTCGTCGCCGTCGACCAGCACCGTGTAGAGCCCGGTGACCGAGCCGATGCGGTCGGTGCCGGCGCGCTCGAGCAGGCCGGCCAGCACCGAGAACGTCGACGGCGGGTAGCCCCGGGTCGCGGGCGGTTCGCCGACCGAGAGGCCGATCTCGCGCTGGGCCATCGCCACGCGGGTGAGCGAGTCCATCATCAGCACGACGTCGGCACTCTGGTCGCGGAACGACTCGGCGATGCGGGTGGCGACGAAGGCGGCGCGGAGGCGCATCAGGGCGGGCTCGTCGCTGGTCGAGACGACGACGATCGAGCGGGCCAGGCCCTCGGGGCCGAGGTCGTCCTCGAGGAACTCGCGCACCTCGCGGCCACGCTCGCCGACCAGGGCGATGACGCTGACCTGGGCGTCCGAGCCGCGGGCGATCATCGACAGCAGCGACGACTTGCCGACGCCCGAGCCGGCGAACAGGCCGACGCGCTGGCCCTTGCCGACCGTGGTCAGGGTGTCGAGCACGCGCACGCCGAGCTGCAGGGGCGTGTCGATGCGTGCCCGGTGCATGGCGGACGGGGTCTCGTGGTCGAGCGGCACGAGGTCGACGCGACCCCCGTCGGCGCCGACGAGCGGCCCCTTGCCGTCGATCGGCCGGCCGAGTCCGTCGAGCACGCGCCCGAACAGGCCCGTGCCGGTCGGGACGAGCAGCGGACGACCGGTCGAGCGCACGGGCGGGCCGGGGGGGATGCCGGTCAGGCGGCCGAGCGGCATGCAGCGCACGCCGTCGGGCGTGGTCGCGGCGACCGCGGCGAGGTTCGGGCCGACGTCGGCGCCGCCGGCCGTCGCGTCGCCGACGGCGACGATCTCTCCGACGGCAGCGTCGAGACCCTGCACGGTGAGGCCGAGGCCCACGGCCGAGCTGACCCGGCCCACGCGTTGCGGGCGGGCCGCGACGCGTGCGGCGGCGAGACGGGGGGCGAGGGCGATCGGCACGCGCGGTCGGCGGCCGTCGACGACGGCACCCGTCGTCACGAGGGCAGGAGGCGCGGGGAGGGTCACGAGACGCCCCCGTCCGACGCCGGGTCGCCGAGCAGCGCCGTCCGGGCCCGGTCGAGCGCGGTGCCGAGTCGGGCGTCGACCTGGCCGATGCGTCGCTCTGCCTCGGCGTCGCCGCGGGCCAGGCTCGCATCGGCCACGAAGGACACCTCGGCGGCCACGGAGTCGCGGGTCGCGACGTCGAGCTGGGCGAGGTCGGCGGGGTGCAGGCGCACGGTCACGACGTCGCCGGGGTCGGTCACGGCCAGAGCGCGGGCGACGGCCGCGCGAGCGGGGCGGCCGATGCGCGGGGTGACGCCGGCTTCGGCGGTGGGGTCGGGCGGGGCGGGGGCGGCGCCCCCCGGCGACCCGTCGTCGACGGACTCGGAGGCGCGCAGCTCGTAGCCGAGGACCGCCTCGGCGAGCTCGAAGGCGGTCGCGACCAGCGCCTCCTCGGCGTCGTCCAGGACGGGCGCGACACGGGCGTCGAGCGCGCGGGCCGACGTGGCGAGGGCCTCGACGGCCGAGACGGCCGCGGCCTGGAGGCGGTGCAGCAGGTCGGAGTGCTCGGCCTCGAGCACGGCCCGGCGGGCACCGAGCTCGAGCTCGGCGGCGCGGCGGCCGGCGGCGTACCCGGCGGCGGGACCTCGGGCCTCGGCCCGGGCGTCGGGGGCGTGTCGGGGGGAGGCGGCGGCGGACCCCGGGAGGGGGGCGGAGGGGGAGCGGGCGCGCGCGAGGGCCGGGGCAGCGCCCTCGGGGGTCATCGCGGAGTCGAGCATCACGAGCCGTTCGGCGTTGGGGGTGACGGCCGATCCGTGGCCTGGGGTGAGGTGAGCGATCCGTGCTCACCGGCGACTCTCGGCCCGCGGCGGGCGGGCGTTAGGGCTTGCCCCGAAGGGGGGCCGCCCCGCGTGCCGAACCCGACCCGCACCTCCCGGCCCCGCGTGCCGAACCCGACCACGTCGGCCCGACACGCCGCTCACCTTCGTC
>NZ_LHOZ01000121.1:0-27217 GCF_001297205.1 Frigoribacterium sp. RIT-PI-h
TTTCGGCGGCCATAGCGAGAGGGAAACGCCCGGTCACATTCCGAACCCGGAAGCTAAGACTCTCAGCGCCGATGGTACTGCAAGGGGGACCTTGTGGGAGAGTAGGACACCGCCGGACTCCTTTTAGAAACACCAGAAGAGCCGCCCCAGATGGGGCGGCTTTTCTGCGTTATGGGACGATCGTCGAGTACTCGCACCGCGCCTCCTGCGCTTGCGGTCACTTTGGTAGAGTCGTCCCTTCACAACTCGACAGCTGGCAGAGAACAACAGAGGAGCACTTCGGTGACTGATCGCGACGACGACGACCGCAAGGACGGCCCGCGCCGCCCCTCCTCGGGCTCTGGCAGCGGTGGGCCTCACCGCGGTGGTGGAAGTGGCCGCCCGTCTTCCGGTGATCGAGGGCGTCCTCCAGGGGATCGTCCTACCGGTGGTCGCCCTCAGCAGGGTGGCCGTCCGGCCGAAGGCCGTCCGTCGGGCGGACGACCGACCGGAGGGCGCCCGTCGAACGACCGCCCCCAGCGCGGGGAACGCCCGTCATCGGGTGACCGCCCCCAGCGTGGAGACCGTCCCTCTTACGGTGACCGCCCCCAGCGTGGAGACCGTCCCTCTTACGGTGACCGCCCCCAGCGCGGGGATCGTCCGTCTTACGGCGACAGGCCTCAGCGCGGTGGTCGCCCCGGCGGCGATGATCGTCGCGGAGCGGGCCCTCGTGCCGGCTCGACCGGGCGTGGTGATCGCCGGGAGGCCTGGAAGCCTCGTGAGACCCCGGAGGACCGCGATCCGTTCGGCATCAAGTCGGTCCGTCCGGCGCAAGAGGTCGCGCACGTGCCCGACGACGTCGAGCCCCGTGACCTCGACAAGGTGGCGCGGGGTGAACTGAAGACGCTCAGCAAGGAGAACGCGGACTGGGTCGCCAAGCACTTGGTCATGGCCGGTCGACTGATCGACGAGGACCCGGAGGAAGCCCACAAGCACGCCCTGTCGGCAGGTCGTCGCGCCGGGCGCATCTCGGTCGTCCGCGAGACGATCGCCATCACCGCCTACCAGGTGGGGGACTACGCACTGACGTTGCGGGAGCTCCGCACCTACCGTCGCATCTCGGGCCGCGACGACCAGTTGCCCCTGATGGTCGACAGTGAACGCGGTCTCGGTCGCCCTGAGCGGGCACTCGAGCTCGGGCGGTCCGTCGACGTGTCGACCCTCGACGCGCAGGTGCGCGTCTCGCTGGCCATCGCGATGTCGGGTGCGCGACTGGACCTCGGCCAACCCCAGGCGGCCCTGGGTGAGCTCGAGATCCCCCAGCTGGACCGCACGAAGGCTTTCAGCTACAGCCCCGCCCTCTTCGCGGCGTACGGCACGGTCCTGGAAGATCTCGGCCGTCCCGACGAGGGGGAGAAATGGCTCGAACTCGCCGACCGCGCCGAGGACGCACTCGCGGCCCTCGAGAGTGGTGGCGCCGACGGTGAGACCGTGGAGATCGTCGAGGAGGACGTCGACGTCGTCGACGACCTGCCCGTCACGCTCGACGAGTCCGACGACGCGTCAGATGCAGCCGACGCGTCAGATGCAGCCGACGTGTCAGATGCAGCCGACGCGTCCGATGAAGCCGACGTGGACGAGGACATGGACGCGGGGGCCGCGGACGGCGACGACGTCGTCGCGGTCGACCCCGAGACCGAGCCCGACGACGGGTCGGAAGAGAAGCGCGACGAGGAGCACGGACAGCACGATGAGACTGCCGATCCCGACACGACTCCGCCGGTCACGGACGACCTCGACGACCACCGTGGCTGATGCCGCGACGCCGCTCGACGGCGTCGACACCGTCCTCGCCGATCTCGACGGGGTGGTGTACCGGGGGCGACACGCCATCGACCACGCGGTCGACAGCTTGACGGACGTGGCTCGCACCCGTCGCGTCGGGTACATCACGAACAACGCGTCCCGGACGGCCGAGACGGTGGCCGGTCAATTGGCCGGCTACGGGCTCGAGGTGGGTGCCGACGACGTGGTGACGTCCCCGCAGGCCGCGGTGCGCCTCCTCGTCGATGCCGTGCCCGCCGGCTCGACGGTCCTGGTGGTCGGCGGGGAGGGGTTGACGTCGGTGCTCGAGGCGGAGGGGTTCGTCGTGACCCGCTCGGCAGACGACGCCCCCGCCGCGGTCGTCCAGGGCTTCAGCCCCGACGTCGGGTGGGCGCAGCTCGCCGAGGCCTCCTTCGCGTTGCACACGGGCATCCCGTGGATCGCGACGAACACGGACTGGACGATCCCGCAAGAGCGAGGTGTCGCACCGGGCAACGGCACGCTCGTGTCCGCGGTGCACACGGCCGTCGGGCGCCTGCCCGTGACCGCCGGCAAGCCCGAGACCCCGATCTTCACCGCCGCCGTCGAGCGGTTCGGGGCGACGAAGGCCGCGTTCATCGGCGACCGGCTCGACACCGACAGCGTGGGGGCGAACGCGGCGGGGCTCGTCTCGATCCTCGTGCTGACCGGCATGGACGGGGCGAAGCAGGGGCTCGCCGCGGACGCAAAGTCGCGGCCGGACTTCATCGTCGGCGACCTCCGCGAGCTGGACCAGCCGTATCCCGAGACCGTCGAGCGCGACGAAGAGGACGTGCACGTCGTCACCGTCCGCGGTGCGAGCGTCGCCGTCCGCGGTCACGTCGTGCGCGTGTTGTCCGAGGGGGACGACCCCGTCGACCTGCTGCGCGCCGGGGCCACCGCCGTGTGGGGGACCGGCAAGGCGATCTACGGGCTCGACGTCGACCCCAAGCTGCACGCCGACGGCTGATCGCGCCCGCCCCGACCGTCAGGGGCGGCGACTAGTCTGGACGGCACCATGAGCGACCATCCCGACGCCACCGTCCGCGGCGACACCGACCTCGACGTCGTCGATGCCGCAGACCGTCAGGAGGCGCGGGTCGCGTCCGCCACCCGCTTGGCCGACATCGAGTCCCAGCCCTTGGCTTCCCGGGCCCAGGCCTTCGGAGGGGTCCACGACGAACTCCGAGCGGTGCTCGAGGGAATGACGGACGACATCGGTCAGGGCGGTCGGTGACGGCCTCCGAGGCGCCGGGGGACCGACTCGACTCGGTGCTAGCCCGGCGCGGTCTCGCCCGGTCACGTACGCATGCCGCCCGGTTGCTGTCGGACGGGCTGGTGACGGTCAACGGCGTCGGGGTCGTGAAGGCCTCTGCCCGGGTGGCCGAGTCGGACGAGGTCGCCGTCGCCGGGCTCGATCACTACGTGAGTCGCGCGGCCCACAAGCTGCTGGGCGCCCTCGACGCGTTCGGTGTCGACCCGACGGGCCGCACGGCCCTCGACGTCGGCGCGTCAACGGGCGGGTTCACTCAGGTCCTCCTCGAGCGCGGTGCCGACCACGTCGTCGCCCTCGACGTCGGCCACGGTCAGCTGGCCAACCCGGTGCGCTTCGACCCGCGGGTCACGATCGTCGAGGGCGAGAACGCGAGGTACCTGACGGCCGAGCGGTTCGCCGCGTTGACGCCCCGCGCCTCCTCGGTGTCGCTCGTCGTCGCCGACGTGTCCTTCATCTCGCTGACGATGGTGCTGCCCGCGCTCGTGGCGAGCGTGGGTGTGGACAACGACTTCGTCATGTTGATCAAGCCGCAGTTCGAGGTCGGTCGGCAGGGGGTCCGTGAAGGCCTCGTGCTCGACCCCGTGTTGCGGAACGAGGCCGTCACGACCGTGTTGTGGGCCGCCCACGACCTGGGGCTCGGCACGGCCGGGCTCATCTCGTCCCCGATCGTCGGTGGCTCGGGCAACCGCGAGTACTGTGTGCACTTCTCGGCCTCGGCCGGGACGAATCCGACAGAATGGCTCAGCACGGCCGACAGCTTGACGAGAGGGTGAACGACATCTCTTCGACACGACACATCCTGGTCGTCTCGCACACGGGGCGCCCCGACTCGATCGACGCCGCCCTCGAGGTCTGCGGGCTGCTGGGCGACGCCGGCGTGGTGCCCGTGCTGCCCCGCGACGAGTGGGACGACATCCGTCGGGCCCAGCCCACGGCCGCCATCGACGACGTCGAGATCCTGTTCGACGGCGTGGCCTGCGACGACCTCGAATGCGTCATCGTGCTCGGCGGTGACGGCACTATCCTGCGTGCCGCCGAGTTGATCCGCGGCACCCGGGCGCCCATCGTCGGCGTCAACCTCGGGCACGTCGGCTTCCTGGCCGAGAGCGAGCGCGACGAGATGGCCGACACCGTCGCTCGCGTGCTCGCCGCCGACTACGAGGTCGAAGAGCGTTTCGCGCTCGACGTCAAGGTCACCAACGGTGACGAGGTGGTCTACGAGACCTGGGCCATGAACGAGGCGACGGTCGAGAAGGCCTCGCGCGAACGCATGCTCGAGGTCGTCATCGAGGTCGACGGTCGTCCCCTGTCGTCGTTCGGCTGCGACGGCGTGGTCATGTCGACGCCGACCGGCTCGACCGCCTACTCGTTCTCGGCCGGCGGCCCCGTGGTGTGGCCTGCCGTGCAGGCGCTCCTGCTCGTGCCGCTCAGTGCCCACGCCCTCTTCGCCCGCCCGCTCGTCGTCGGGCCCGACTCGGTGCTCGCCGTCGAGGTGCTGAGCCGCACCGACGCCCGCGGCATCCTGTGGTGCGACGGCCGTCGCGAGCACGACCTGCCCCCGGGGGCCCGGGTCGAGTGCAGCCGCTCCGACCAGCCCGTGCGACTCGCCCGCCTGCGGACGGGCCCGTTCACCGACCGTCTCGTGGCCAAGTTCCAGCTGCCGGTCACCGGCTGGCGCGGTCCGGCCCCCGTCGAGGACGCCCCCGCCGAGTCGGGCACCTCGACGTCGCCGACCGTCGCAGCAGCCGAGGGCGACCGATGATCGAAGAGATCTCGATCCGCGACCTCGGTGTGATCGGTCGTGCCACGCTGCCTCTAGGTCCCGGCTTCACGGCCGTCACGGGCGAGACCGGTGCGGGCAAGACCATGGTCGTGTCGGCGCTCGGCCTGTTGCTCGGCCAGCGTGCCGAGAGCGGGGTCGTCCGCTCGGGCAGCCCCCAGGCCGGGGTGGACGGCCGCTGGCTGGTCCCTGCCGAGGGGGCCATCGTCGAGCGGGTCCGTGACGCGGGCGGCGACGTCGACGACGGCGAACTCTTCCTCAGCCGTGTCGTCTCGGCCGAGGGGCGCAGCCGCGCGGTCGTCGGCGGGCGTACGGCTCCCATCGGCGTGCTCGGTGATCTCGCCGACCATCTCGTGGTGGTGCACGGCCAGTCCGAGCAGATCCGCCTCAAGTCCGCCGCGGCCCAGCGTGCGGCTGTCGACGCGCACGGCGGGCCCGCTCTGGCCCAGGCCGCCGCACACTACCGCGGGGCCTACGACGCCTGGCTGGCCGCCCGCGCCGAACTCGACGAGATCACCCGCGACCGCGACGCCCGGCGTGACGAGGCGGAGAGCCTCCGGGCCGCGATCGACGAGATCGAGGGGCTCGCTCCCGTGGCCGGCGAACTCGACGAACTCGACGCCACGGCCGAGCGGCTGAGCAACGCCGAAGACCTGCGGCTGGCGGCCGGGCTCGCCCCCGAGGTGCTCTCGACCGACGCGGTCGACGGCCCCCGCGACGTCGCCCCCCTCGTCGAAGAGGCCCGGCGTCAGATCGAACGTGTCGCGCCTCACGATCCGGCGCTCGAGCCGATCGCCGACCTGCTGGCCGAGGTCAGCGTGCAGGCCGGAGAATCCGCGTCACGCCTGTCGAGCTACCTCGGCACCCTCGACGCCGACGTTGCCGTCGAACTCGAGTCGGTGCAGACGCGTCGCGCCGACCTGGCCGGGCTCGTCCGCAAGTACGGCCCCACCCTCGACGACGTCATCCGGCTGCTCGACGACGGCAGCCGACGCCTGGTCGAGCTCGACGGCGACGACGACCGACGCGCGCACCTCGACAACGACGTGGCCGAGCGGCGGGCCGAGGCCGAGCGGCGGGCGGGCGTCCTGGGCGGGCTGCGCCGCGCCTCCGGGGCCGACCTCGCGACGCGCGTCAGCGCCGAGTTGAGCGCCCTGGCCATGACCGGTGCCGAGATCGTCGTCGAGGTCTCACCGCGCGACGAGCTCGGGACGAGCGGCGGGGACGTCGTGTCGCTGCTGCTGAGGCCGCACCCCGGCAGCGAACCCCGGCCGCTCGGCAAGGGCGCATCCGGCGGCGAGCTGTCCCGCGTGATGCGCGCGCTCGAGGTCGTCATGGCCGGGTCGAGCGACGTGCCCACGTTCGTGTTCGACGAGGTCGACGCGGGCGTCGGCGGGTCGGCAGCGATCGAGATCGGTCGACGTCTGGCAGCGCTCGCCGAACGGGCGCAGGTCATCGTGGTGACGCACCTGGCCCAGGTCGCCGCGTTCGCCACGAACCACCTCCGCGTCGTGAAGGACGCTTCGGGCGAGGTGACCGCCAGCAGCGTGCATCAGCTCGACGGCGACGAGCGGGGCGCCGAGATGGCCCGTCTCCTCTCGGGGTTGCCCGACAGCTCCAGTGGCCTCGAACACGCGCGCGAGCTCCTCGAGCTCGCCTCGTCGGCCCGACGACCGGCGACGGCCGACACACGTTCGTAACAGGCGTGGTCTGTCGGAACGGCTCGGTGTGACATAGGATGGAATCCCGTGGTGAACGTTGAGAACTCGGGTCCAGATGCCAGCACGACGAAGCACATCTTCGTCACCGGAGGCGTCGTCTCCTCCCTCGGAAAAGGCCTGACGGCCGCCAGCCTGGGCAATCTGCTCACGGCCCGCGGGCTGCGCGTGGTCATGCAGAAGCTCGATCCGTACCTGAACGTCGATCCGGGCACGATGAACCCGTTCCAGCACGGTGAGGTCTTCGTCACCGACGACGGTGCCGAGACCGACCTCGACATCGGGCACTACGAGCGCTTCCTCGACATCGACCTCGGTCAGTCGGCGAACGTCACGACCGGCCAGATCTACTCGACCGTCATCGCGAAAGAGCGACGCGGCGAGTACCTCGGTGACACCGTGCAGGTCATCCCGCACATCACCGACGAGATCAAGCGGCGCATGCGTCAGCAGGCCGACGACGATCCGAAGCCCGACGTGATCATCACCGAGGTGGGCGGCACGGTCGGCGACATCGAGAGCCAGCCGTTCATCGAGGCCGCCCGTCAGGTTCGCCACGAGCTCGGTCGCAAGAACGTGTTCTTCGTGCACGTCTCGCTCGTGCCCTACATGGGTGCGTCCGGCGAACAGAAGACCAAGCCGACGCAGCACAGCGTCGCCGCCCTGCGGTCGATCGGCATCCAGCCGGACGCCCTCGTGCTGCGCAGCGACCGCCCCGTCAGCGAGAGCAACAAGAAGAAGATCGCCCTGATGTGCGACGTCGACGAAGACGCGGTCGTCAACGCGAAGGACGTCGCGAGCATCTACGACATCCCGGCCATGCTGAACGACCAGGGGCTCGACGCGTACATCATCGACCACCTGGGTCTCGGCGAGAAGGCGGGCGAGGTCGACTGGTCGGGCTGGCAGCCCGTGCTGACGGCGGTGCACGAGCCGAAGCACGAGGTCACGATCGGCCTGGTCGGCAAGTACATCGACCTGCCCGACGCCTACCTCTCGGTCACCGAGGCGCTCAAGGCCGGCGGGTTCGCGCACCAGACCAAGGTGTCGCTGACCTGGATCCCCTCCGACGACTGCGAGACCCCCGAGGGGGCGGCCAAGGCGCTCCGCGGCGTCGACGGCATCTGCGTGCCCGGCGGCTTCGGCATCCGCGGCATCGAGGGCAAGCTCGGGGCGCTCCGCTACGCCCGCGAGAACGGCCTGCCGGCGCTCGGTCTCTGCCTGGGCCTGCAGTGCATGGTCATCGAGTACGCACGCAACGAGGCCGGCCTGACCGGCGCCTCCTCGTCCGAGTTCGACCCCGACACCGAGTACGCGGTCGTCGCGACCATGGCCGAGCAGGTCGACATCATCGCGGACGGCGACCTCGGCGGCACCATGCGTCTCGGCCTCTACCCGGCCGCCCTCACACCGGGCTCGCTCGCCGCCGACCTGTACGGCTCCGAGCTGGTCTCCGAGCGTCACCGCCACCGCTACGAGGTCTCGAACCAGTACCGCCAGCAGATCGCCGACGCCGGCCTCCGCTTCTCGGGCACCTCGCCCGACGGCACGCTCGTCGAGTACGTCGAGCTCGACCGCGACGTCCACCCGTTCTACATCGGCACGCAAGCCCACCCCGAGCTGCGGTCGCGCCCCAACGACGCCCACCCGCTGTTCGCCGGGCTCGTCGCCGCATCCCTCGAGCGCCACGACGCGAGCAAGCTGTTCGCCGACGAGGCCGACGCCGCCGAGGTCGTCGCGTGACCGACGCGTTCTCGGCGGCCACCGGCCCGCTCGCCGACGAGCCGGCGTCGCCGACGGTCACGAAGACCGAGGTCGTCTTCGAAGGCGCCGTCTGGAACGTCAAGCGCGACACCGTCGACTACAACGGCTCGCCGATGGTGCGCGAGTACGTCGCGCACACCGGTGCCGTCGCCGTCCTGGCCGTCGACGACGAGCAGCGTGTCCTCGTCATCAAGCAGTACCGACACCCGATCCGCACCCGCGACTGGGAGCTGCCCGCGGGTCTGCTCGACGCCGAGGGTGAGAGCAAGCTCGACGCCGCCAAGCGCGAGCTCGCCGAAGAGGCGGACCTGCGGGCGACGACCTGGGACGAACTCGTCTCGTTCCACACCACGCCCGGCGGCAACGACGAGATGGTCACGGTCTACCGTGCCACCGGCGTCAGCGCGACGGAGGGGGCGTTCGAGCGCAGCGACGAAGAGGCCGACATCGAGAAGCGCTGGGTCTCACTCGACGAGATCGTCGACGGTGTGCTGGCCGGACGCTTGCACAACTCGATCCTCAGCATCGCGGCGCTCGCCGCGGTCGCGTCGCGCTGAGGCGCGCGTCGCCCCGTCGGTGCAGGGGCCCCGGCCGTAGCCTGGCCTGGTGACGATCGAGGAGGCGCTGGACCGGTACCTGAGACACGTCTCGGTCGAGCGCGGCCTCAGCCCGAACACGACCGCGGCGTACCGCCGTGACCTCGTCCTCTGGCGGGCTCACCTGGCGGAGGCCGGTCGTCTCACCCTGGACGAGGTCGAGCCCGGGGACGTCGCGACGTTCCCGGCGGCGCTGGCGACCCGCGCCGAGAAGCCGCTGGGCGCCTCCTCGGTGGCCAGGGTGCTGTCGTCGGTGCGGGGCTTCCACCGCTTCGCCCTCGAGGAGGGGCGGGTCGCGGTGGACGGGGCCGCCACCCCCCGGCCTCCCAAGCTGCCGAGCCGCCCCCCGAGGGCCATCCCGATCGGCCAGGTCGAGGGGTTGCTCGCCGCCACCGACGGCGCCGAGCCGACCCGACTGCGCGACAAGGCCCTGCTCGAGCTGCTCTACGCGACGGGTGCGCGGGTGAGCGAGGCCGTGTCGCTCAACGTCGACGACGTGATCGAGGGTGACGTCGTGCGTCTGTTCGGCAAGGGGAACAAGCAGCGCATCGTGCCGCTCGGCAGCTACGCGCGGCGGGCGCTGGACGCGTACCTCGTGCGTGCCCGACCGGTGTTCTCGCCGCGGGGAGAACCGACGCCCGCGTTGTTCCTCGGCACGCGCGGGGCCAGGGTGTCGCGGCAGAACGCGTGGCTCATCATCCAGGCGGCGGCCGAGCGGGCCCAGCTCGGCCTCGAGGTGTCGCCGCACACGCTGCGGCACTCCTTCGCGACGCATCTGCTCGAGGGAGGGGCCGACGTCCGGGTCGTCCAGGAATTGCTCGGGCACTCGTCCGTGGCGACGACGCAGATCTACACGCTGGTGACGGCGGACGCGCTGCGGGACGTCTACTCGACGGCGCACCCGCGGGCACGATGGGCGTCGTGACCGGGCGACGACTCGGGCGACGACAAGGCGCCGACCGGGCCCGGACCCAGCGCCGACCCAGCGCCGACCGAGCGCTGACCCCGCGCTGACCAGGCAAAACCCTCAAGCAAGGCATGAGGCTTCCTGGTGACGGGCCGGGCGCGGCAGCCCGTGGGCGTCGGGGGTCGCCGGTACTCTCGTACCCGTGAGCACCAAGCCGACCTCGAGCACCCCCGCCCTCTTCGAGAGCGCTCCGGCGACCGTCCCCGCGAACGGCCCCACCGGGCGCCCGCGTACCGAGTTCCCGACTCCTGCGCCCCTGTCGAGCCACGGCCCGGCCCGCATCATCACCCTCTGCAACCAGAAGGGCGGCGTCGGCAAGACCACCACGACGATCAACCTCGGCGCCGCGTTCGCCGAGTACGGCCGCCGCGTGCTGGCCATCGACTTCGATCCGCAGGGCGCGCTGACCGCCGGCCTCGGCGTGCAGTCGCACGACCAGGCCACGATCTACGACCTCATGATCGGCGCGGTGAAGGACGCCCACGACGTCATCGTGCCCACGCGTGTCGACAACCTCGACGTCATGCCGGCCAACATCGACCTCTCCGCCGCCGAGGTCCACCTCGTCAACGAGGTCGCTCGCGAGCAGATCCTCGCGCGCATCCTGCGCCAGGTCAGCGACGAGTACGACGTCGTCCTGATCGACTGCCAGCCCTCGCTCGGCCTCCTGACCGTCAACGCCCTCACCGCGGCGCACGGCGTGCTGATCCCGCTCGAGTGCGAGTTCTTCGCGCTCCGCGGCGTCGCCCTGCTCGTCGAGACCATCGAGAAGGTGCGCGACCGGCTTAACCCCGCGATCACGCTCGACGGCATCCTGCCGACCATGTTCGACTCGCGCACCCTGCACAGCCGCGAGGTGCTCGAGCGCGTCGTCGAGGGGTTCGACGACCAGGTGCTCGAGACCGTCATCGGTCGCACCGTGAAGTTCCCCGACGCGTCGGTCGCCGGCACACCGATCACCAAGTTCGCCCCCGAGCACCCGGCGGCGCAGGCCTACCGCCAGCTGGCCCGAGAGCTGATCGCGCGTGGTGCCGCGGCCTGAGTCGGCGACCGCCGAGGTCGGCGCCGACGAGACCGCCCTCGCGGGTCCCGAGGTCTCACCCGGCTTCGAGGTGCGGCTCGAGAACTTCAGCGGGCCCTTCGACCTGTTGCTCTCGTTGATCACCAAGCGCGAGATGGACATCACCGAGGTCGCGCTCAGCGCCGTGACCGACGAGTTCCTGTCGTTCCTCCGCCGCATCGACACCGACGAGAACCTCGACCAGGCCAGCGAATTCATCGTCGTCGCGGCCACACTGCTCGACCTCAAGGTGGCGGGGCTGCTGCCGCAGGGCGAGCTCGTCGACGCCGAGGACGTGGCCCTGCTCGAGGCACGCGACCTGCTCTTCGCCCGGCTGCTGCAGTACCGGGCCTTCAAACAGGCCGCCGAATGGTTCGCGCAGCACGGTGCCGCCGAGGCCGAGCGCCACGCCCGCTCCGTGCGACTCGAGCAGAAGTACCGCGTCACGACCCCCGAGCTCGTCTGGACGCTCTCGCCCGACGACTTCGCCGCCCTCGCCACCCTGGCGCTGACGCCACGCGAGATCCCCACGGTCGGCCTCGACCACCTGCACGCCCCCCTGGTCAGCATCCGTGAGCAGGCGGCCGTCGTCGTGTCGTTGCTGCGTCGCGGGGCGGTCCTCACCTTCCGCGAACTCGTCGCCGGCATCGACGAGAAGGGCGTCGTCGTCGCCCGGTTCCTGGCCCTGCTCGAGCTGTACCGTCACGCGTCCATCTCGTTCGAGCAGGTCGAGCCGCTCGGCGAGCTCAGCGTCCGCTGGGTGGCCGAGACCTGGACCGAAGAGAACCTGGCGGCGCTGGGGGCCGACTATGAGGGCTGACGCGACCCGCGCCTCCTCGTCCCTCGAGACGCCCGAGGTCCAGGCCGAGGGGACCCAGAACCGTGAGGCCGATCCGACCACCGCGATCGCACGCCAGCTCGAGGCGCTGCTGATGGTCGCCGACGAGCCGCAACCGCTCGTCGACCTGGCGACCGCCGTCGGCGCGCCGGTCGCCGCGGTGCGGCAGGCGATCGCGGCGCTCGTGGCCGATTTCGACGGGGTCGACGGCACCGTCCGGCGCGGTTTCGAGCTGCGTGAGGTCGGTGGCGGCTGGCGATTCTACGTGCGTGACGAGCACGATCCGGTCGTGCGCGATTTCGTGCTGACGCAGAACCCGACGAAACTGTCCTCAGCGGCTCTCGAGACGCTGGCGGTCATCGCCTACAAGCAACCCATCACCCGCAGCAGCATCGCCCAGATCCGGGCGGTCAACGTCGACTCGGTCGTCCGTACGCTGCTGGGTCGCGGCCTGATCACGGAGTCGTCCACCGACCCCGAGACAGGCGCCATCAACTACGAAACGACAGGCCTCCTCTTGACCCATCTCGGCATCAACTCGCTCGATGAGCTCCCGCTCATCTCGCCCCTCCTCTCGGACGGCCAGGGGGGTTTCGACGATGTCGCGTAGTCAGCCCTCCTCCTCCGACGACTCCGAGCTGGCCTCGGGCGAGCGCCTGCAGAAGGTCATGGCGGCCGCGGGTGTGGCCTCGCGCCGCGTCAGCGAAGACATGATCGCCGCCGGTCGTGTGACGGTGAACGGCAAGGTCGTCACCGAGCCCGGCCGTCGCATCGACCCGGCGAAGGACAAGATCGTCGTCGACGGCAGCGCCGTGCAGCTCGACGCCACGCGTCGCTACGTCATGCTCAACAAGCCGGTCGGCATCGTCAGCACCCTGAGCGACGAGAACGGTCGTCCCGACCTGCGCCAGTTCACCGAGCAGTACGAAGAGCGCCTGTTCAACGTCGGTCGCCTCGACGTCGAGACGAGCGGCCTGCTCGTCCTGACCAACGACGGCGAGCTCGCGCACGTGCTCGCGCACCCGTCGTTCGGTGTGACCAAGACCTACATCGCCAAGGTCAAGGGTGTCGTCACACCCTCGGTGCTCAACGAGCTCATGACCGGCGTCGAGCTCGACGACGGCCCGATCGCGGCCGACAAGGCGACGCTCGTCGCCGGTGGCGCGGGTCTCTCGCGCTCGTCCGACTCGTCGCTGATCGAGATCACGCTGCACTCGGGGCGCAACCGCATCGTCCGTCGCATGCTCGAGGCCGTCGGCCACCCGGTCATCGACCTCGTCCGCCGCTCGTTCGGCCCGCTGCACCTCGGCACGCTCAAGGTCGGCCACATGCGGTCGCTGACCAAGGTCGAGCTCGGCGCGATCCTCACGATCTCGCGCGACGCCACGGCGGACTCGTCCGTCGACGCCGCCCCGATCACCGAGAGCCCCGACGCCCCCGTCGACGAGGCCGACGTCGTCGAGCTGGCCCTCGCCGACGACGAGGTCGAGAAGGACTACTACGACGAGGACGACGAAGAGTACGCCCCCGCCACCGGCGCCCGTGCCGAGCGCCGCCGCGCGGCGGCCCGCGACCAGGCCGAGTCGACCTCGCGCCGTGCTCAGGTGCGCCGAGAGCAGGAGGCGCGGCGCGGGCAACGCGACGAGCGTCCGACCCGAGGCGGGTACCAGGGCAACCGGCACGACGGACGCTCCGGCGACGAGCGCCCCGTGCGTGGGTACCAGGGCAACAACGACGACGGCCGGGGACGCGAGGGGCGCCCGGCTCGCACCGGTTACCACGGGGGAGACGAGCGTCCGGCTCGCGGCGGCTACCAGGGCCGCAACGACGACGGCCGGGGACGCGACGAGCGTCCGGCCCGTGGCGGCTACCAGGGTCGTGACGACCGGGGCGGGGCGCGCCCCGGCTACCAGGGACGCAATGACCACGGCCGCGGACGCGACGATCGTGGCGGCTTCGTGTCGCGTGACGACCGGGGCTCGCGCGGCGGGGTCGGCCCGCGCGACGACCGTGCCCCGCGGGGGGGCGGCGACCGCCCGCTGCGCCCGGGCGCGGAGCGCGCGGCGGGCTACCCGCCCCGGGACGCCCACCGAGACCCGCGCACCGGCCGCCCCGCGGGCATCCGCGCCGGCGGCAAGGCGACCAACCGCGGGGGGGTCGACCGCGGTGCAGCAGAGCGCGGCGAGGACGACCGAGGCGGTCGCGACGACCGCCGTGCCGGTTCCGGCGGCTACCAGGGCGGCCGCGACGCGCGCGACGACCGTGGTGGTTCGCGCGGTGGGTACCAGGGCCGGGACGGCCGGGGCGGTCGTGACGACCGCGGTGGGGACCAGGGCCGTGACGACCGTGGCGGTCGTGACGGCCGCGGTGGTTCGCGCGGTGGGTACCAGGGCCGTGACGAGCGCGGCGGTCGTGACGACCGTGGTGCGTCGCGGGGCGGCTACCAGGGTCGTGAGCAGCGCGACGACCGTGGAGAGCGTGGCGACTCTCGCGGCGGCTACCAAGGTCGCGACGACCGAGGTGGCTCGCGTGGCGCCGGCTACCAGGGCCGTGACGATCGCTCCGGGCGCGACGGATCGCGCAGCGGCGGCTACCAGGGTCGTGAGCAGCGCGACGACCGCGGTGGTTCGCGGGGCGGGCCCGCCCGCGGCCCGCGCGACGACCGCGGTGGACGTGACGACCGTGGCGGACGTGACGACCGTGGCGGCGACCGTCCCTACCGTGGCCGACCCGACGCCGGGGGTCGTGGTCCTCGAGGGGGCGGCCGGTCGTGACCGACGCGCACCGCGCCTCCTCGTCCGACGACGACGCCACGCCTCACGTGCCGGTCGCTGACGAGCTGACGGGCGACCCGTCGACCGCCGGCAGTCGCCGGCTGGCGGGCCAGGTGCGCATCGTCGGGTCGGGTCTGCTCGGTGCGAGCATCGGCCTGCGACTGCGTCAGCACGGGGGCGACGTGATCCTCGACGACGTGTCGCCGGCCGCGCGCAGCCTCGCCGTCGACTACGGCGCCGGGCGGGCCCCTGCCGAAGGTGACGATCCCGTGCTCGTCGTCGTCGCCGTGCCGCCCGACGTGACCAGCGACATCGTCGCCCGCGAACTCGACGCCTGGCCCGAGGCGCTCGTCACCGACGTCGCGTCGGTCAAGGTCGCCCCGCTCGCCGAACTGCGGGCCCGTGGAGCCGACGTCTCGCGCTACATCGGCTCGCACCCCATGGCCGGGCGTGAACGCGGGGGAGCCGTCTCGGCTCGCGCCGACCTCTTCGTCGGCCGTCCTTGGGTCCTCGCGGGGCACGACGACCTCACGTACCGACGGGCGGCCGCGGTCGAAGACCCGGCGCCCGACCCCGGGGCGACGCCGATCGAGATGACGCCGGAAGCGCACGACGCCGGCGCGGCCCTCGTCAGCCACGCTCCGCGGGTCGCCGCCCCGCTGATGGCGCCCCGCCTGCGTGATGCGTCCGACGCCTCGCTCGGCCTCGCCGGTCAGGGCGTCCGTGACGTCACGCGCATCGCGAGCAGCGACCCGGTCCTCTGGACGCAGATCCTCGGGGCGAACGCCTCCCGAGTGGCCGACGTGCTGCGCGACCTTCGCGCCGACCTCGACCGGGTCGTCGGCGCCCTCGAGGCCCCGGACGCTCCCGGCAGTCGGCGCACCGTGGCCGAGAGCATCGGCGCGGGCAACGGCGGCGTCGCCCGTCTGCCCGGCAAGCACGGACAACAGACCCAGTTCAGCTCGGTGATCGTCATGGTCGACGACACCCCCGGGCAGCTGGCCCGCCTGCTCACCGAGATCGGTGAGATCGGCGTCAACCTGGAAGACCTGCGGCTCGAGCACTCGCCGGGGGCGCAGGTAGGACTCGCGGAGGTATCGATCGTGCCCGAACAAGAAGACCGACTCGTGACCGAGCTCGAAGCCCGGGGCTGGACCGTCGCGGGGGCGTTCGCATGAGCGGCGACCCGCGCGCCACTGGCCGCGTCGGCTCGGCCGACGTCGATCCCGAGCGCTCGCCGGGGGAGCACGGCGTCGGCGGTCCCGCCGGCGAGGCCCACCTCGAAGAGCTGCGCGCCGAGACCGCCCAGGCCGTGCACCGCCACGGCGGGGTGGCCGTCGACGGACCGGCCGGGAGCGGCAAGTCCAGCGCCAGCCGCGCCTCCGCTGCTTCCCTCGGCTTCGACTCCCAGGACACGGGGGCGGCCTACCGGGCTTTCGCCCTGCACGCCCTCGAGAGCGGCGTCGACCTCGACGACGCCGAGGCCGTCATCGCGGCCTTGCCGACGTTCCACTACGCGATCGCGATCGACCCGGCCCGCGCCGCCTCGGTGACGATCGGCGGTCGCGACGTGACGGACGAGATCCGCACGCCGCGCGTGACGACCGCCGTCAGCCACGTGGCCAAGGTGCCCGAGGTCCGCCGGTTCATGGTCGACCTGTTCCGGCGCATCATCGCGTCGACCGACAAGCCGGGCATCGTCACCGAGGGGCGCGACATCACCACCGTCGTCGCACCGGATGCCCAGGTCAGAATCCTGTTGACCGCCAGCGAAGCCGCTAGAATGGCCAGGCGTTCGGCCGAGGTGACCGGGCAGAGTGCCGAAGAGACAGCTCGGCAGCTCTCGACCCGTGACCGGCTCGACAGCAAGGTCGTCGACTTCATGACCGCCGCACCCGGCGTCTCCACCGTCGACTCCACCCAACTCGACTTCGACCAGACCGTGCAGGCCGTGGTCGAGCTCGTGCGAGCGAGCACCCCCATTTCTTAAGGAAGTCCCCATGGCAGACGACGACAAGTACCCCGAGCTCGACGAGCAGATGGTCGACCGCATCCAGACGATGCCCGACGAGGACGCCGACCAGCGCGCCCGGGCCCTACGTGCCGGCCTGACCGACTACGACCTCGACGAGGGCGACATCGACGTCCTCGAGGGCGCCGAGTGGGACCCCGACGCACTCACCTACGCCCCGGCGCTGCCGGTGCTGGCGATCGTCGGCCGACCGAACGTCGGCAAGAGCGCGATGGTCAACCGCATCCTCGGGAGGCGCGAGGCCGTCGTCGAGGACAAGCCCGGTGTCACGCGCGACCGCGTCTCGTACAAGGCCGAGTGGGGCGGACGCCGCTTCACCCTCGTCGACACCGGCGGGTGGGAACCCGACGCGATCGGCATCGACCGCTCGGTCGCCATGCAGGCCGAGATCGCGGTCGACCTGGCCGACGCCGTGCTGTTCGTCGTCGACGTCAACGTCGGCGCGACCGCCACCGACGAGGCCGTCGTCCGCATGCTGCGGGCCTCGCACAAGCCCGTCATCCTCGTCGCCAACAAGAGCGACGACGCCCGCAAAGACCTCGAGGCCGCCTCGCTGTGGTCGCTCGGCCTGGGTGAGCCGTTCCCCGCGTCGGCCCTGCACGGCCGCAACGTCGCCGACCTGCTCGACCTCTGCATGACCAAGCTGCCCGCGGTGTCGACCGTGGCCAAGCAAGAGATCGGCGGCCCGCGTCGCGTCGCGATCCTCGGTCGACCGAACGTCGGCAAGAGCTCGCTGCTCAACAAGGCCGCGGGCGAAGAGCGCGTGGTCGTCAACGAGCTGGCCGGCACGACCCGCGACCCCGTCGACGAGCAGGTCGAGATCGCCGGTCGCGTGTGGACCTTCGTCGACACCGCCGGCATCCGCAAGCGCGTCCACCTGCAGCAGGGCGCCGACTTCTACGCGTCTCTGCGCACTTCCGCAGCGCTCGAGAAGGCCGAGGTCGCGGTCGTCGTGATCGACGTCACCGAGCAGATCTCGACGCAAGACCTCCGCATCATCGACCTGGTGCTCGAGTCGGGCCGCGCGCTCGTGCTCGCGTTCAACAAGTGGGACCTCTTGGACGACGACCGTCGCCGCTACCTCGAGCGCGAGATCGAGCAGGACCTCGACCACGTGTCGTGGGCCCCGCGGGTCAACATCTCGGCCCGCACGGGTCGTCACCTCGAGAAGCTCGTCCCCGCCCTCGAGCTCGCACTCGAGTCGTGGGACACCCGCATCCCGACCGGCAAGTTCAACGCCCTGCTCGCCGAGCTCGTCGCCGAGCACCCGCACCCGCTGCGGTCCGGCAAGCAGCCGCGCATCCTGTTCGGCACCCAGGCCGCGAACCGCCCGCCGACCTTCGTGCTCTTCACGACCGGGTTCCTCGACCCCCAGTACCGCCGGTTCATCACGCGGCGCCTGCGCGAGATCTTCGGTTTCGAGGGCACGCCCATCACGGTGAACATGCGCGTGCGCGAGAAGCGCAAGCGCCCGTAGCCCTTCTCCCGTGCCTGTCCCGTCGACGGATCGGCACCGCCCGCAGGCTCGCCTGTGGACTGAACGCCCGGTTGTGGATCGTTTCCACACCGGGCGTTCTGCATTGCTAGGGTGGCTCTCGTTGGTCGCGATATGTGAATGTCGCATGACGGAGGGCGAGGGTGCATGGCAGACCTGGTGGTGGACGAGAAGACGTTGACGTCCGTTGCGTGGCGGGTGTCGACGGCGGCCGTCGACACCGAGGTGTCGGCGACGCTGACACTCGGGACGGCGGCCGACGTCGGCTCGCCGAGCGTGGCGGGGGTCCTCGACGACGCGACGGGGCAGTTGGTGAGGCGGGCGGGGTTGGCCGTCGAGGCCATCCAGGCGGTGGGAGACTTCACGACGACCTTCGTGCGCGAGTTCGAGCAGGTCGAGTCCCGGCTCGCTGCCGGACTGCCGGCGGACGCCGCGGCGGGGGTGGGTTCGAAGTGAGCACCGAGGACGACCCGGGCGTCGGTTCGGTCGAGGGCATCAGACAGCTCGCCAAGACGAGGCGAACCGAGGTCGACGATCTCGAGGTGGCTGCCTACCGGTTGGCCGAGGTGGCGAGCTGGGGTGCCGAGTGCTGGCGGGGTCGGTCGGGCGAGCAGTTCGTCGCGTCGATGACCGACGTGTCCACCGAGGTGACTGCCGTCGCTCGGGGCCTCGAACATCATGCGGCGGCACTCGAGGCTCACGCGGTCGACGTGTCGTTGATCCAGGGGTCCCAGCAGACCCTGGAGGCGCGGCGTGCGATGGCCGAGCAGAACATCCTCTCGACGGGGGGCGCCCTGAAGACGATCATGCGTGAGGCGCAGGACGCGGCGCGGGACGACCTGATCGGCATCGTCGTGGAGTCCGAGTACCGCTCGGGTGAACGATCGACCTTGCAGCGTCGCATCGAGGACGAGCAACGAGAACTCGAGGTCGTGGCGGGCTTGTGGGCCGACCTGGTCGAAGAGCGGGCTGCGGCTGATCGCCGGTGCATCGCTGCGCTGCAGAGCCCCGAGGCGATGGGGGCGTTGCCTCAGGTGACCGGGGAGGCCCTGGCCGCGGGGTCGTCCGAGGAATTGTTGGCGTTGCTGGCAGGGCTCTCGGCCACCGAGCTGACGATGATGCTCGAGCAGTGCCCCGAACTCGTCGACAAGGCGTTCCTGGCCGATCCCGAGCGGGTGCGGGCCTGGTGGGACGAGCTCGGGCAGCAGGGTGCGCGGAACCCCGACGGGCTCACTGCGGTGCAAGTGGCGCTGGTGCGAGGGGCGCCGGCGATCATCGGAGCGCTCGACGGTCTGCCTCCGTCGGTGCGGGTCGCGGCGAACGTGTTCAACGCCAAGCGTCGGATGGCCGAGATCGACGCGATGGTGGGGCCGATCAGGCGGCGGGCGCTACCCGGCGATGACGAGACGCTCGCCGCCTTGGCACGCGAGCGCGCCTACCTCGGGCGAGCGGTGGCGGAGCCGCCGACGGTGCAGCTGTACCTCTTCGATCCGTCGAAGAGTCGCATCATCGAGATGATCGGCGAGTGGAACGACAAGACCAGGACGGTGCTGACCTACGTGCCGGGGACGCTGACGAACATGGACTCGTTCTATGAGAAGAACGGAAGTCTGCAACAGATGGCACAGTGGCTTGAAAGGAACGACCCCAAGGGGACGTCCGTGGCGTTCGTCTTCAAGGATGGAATCTTTCCGGGCGGTGCAGAGGGCAGCAAGAACCCCGCCGAATTCGTCGGGGCTTTCGCGCAAGCGAACGACCCAGAGTTCGCGCGCCGAACGAGCAAGGCACTCTACGACTTCCAGCGAGGGCTATCCGTCGATCCGATCAGGTCGGAACCCGGATACCGCGACGTGGCCATCGGGCACAGTTGGGGCTTGGCGAACATCGCGTCCGCCGAGGTCCATGGGGCCACCTACAACAAGGTGATCTCCCTCGCGGGTGCCGGGATGCCGCCGGAGTGGCAGCCACGGGCAGGTACGACCTACACCGACTACAGCTACTGGGACTTCCTGATGGAGGCGCAGTCGACCGGTGGCGTCTGGGGCGGGCGGAATCCGAACCGCTCCGATGACTTCGACTCGCGTGGGTACTTCCAGAGTCCCCATGATGTGGAACTCGAGCAGACCGGGGCCAGCTACACCCCGGTCTGGAAGCTGGACGACAACCACTCGCTGGTTGCGGAATCGAGTGACGACAATGCACCCGTGCGCGATGCCTTAAGGCAGGAACTTTTTCCTGATGGCTAGAAATAAGGCGAGATTCATCGCGGCGCGGTGTGCAGTCGTCATTGCAGTGTTGGCTACCTTGGTCGCGGGTTGCGCCCAAGAGACCCCGGAGGGGCTTGAGCAGATGAAGTACATAGACGAGAAGACCGATCGAGTGGATCTCTCGGCCCTGAAACGCGACATCATGGTGACTCAACGAGAACTGGCATCCATGGGGGATGCGGACGGCATCGTGGGCATCCTGGAACCAGCTGACGGAGTCCTGATGTCGTGTTCCGGGGGGCGACACCAGTGGACGGGGTCGACGACGATCGAGTACGCCGAAGCCCCGGAACAAGAGGCCTACTTCTCTTTGGTGGAATCGCAACTGGCTGACTCCACGGACTTCCGTACCGAACGGGTGTTCACGCCTGACGGCAGAGACGAGTGGCTCGTCGTCTGGAGTGAAGATGGAACGAGGTACTCCATCACGGTCTATACGAAGATGGCGAAAGTTCAAGTCTCATCGAGCTCGTGGTGCTTCACGCTGCAGCCCGGGCAGACGGAGGGTGGCCTGTTCTGAGGGTGGGATAGGGCACCATTGGTGTTCGTGAGACGAGCGGACGGGGTGCGAGGGTGACGGGCGCTGGGCTGTGGCACCGCGCCTCCTCGGGGCTGGGGTTGTCGGCCGCGGCCGACCGGGTATGGCAGCGGCTGCAGCTCGACCGACTCGCCGGCGGGCGGCACTCGGGATACGTCATCCACGAAGACATGCAGCGGCACCCGCGAACCGTCCGCAGTTTCGTCGGCATCCGGTGGCTGCTGTTCGGCGAGACCGTCGTCGGGCTCACCGCCATCTTCATCGCCGCCGTCCTCACCAGCCGCGGAGAACACGTGCCGTGGGCCGTGTGGTTCCGCTCCACCGTCGTCCTGTTCATCACCGCCTCGCTCTACGTCTTCGCCTGGCGGGCACAGCTCGGCTACTACTGGGCCTACTCACGCCTGCGCCTGTTCAGCCGCATCTTCCCGATCGTGACGCTGATCGTCGCCACCATCCCCGGGCTCTACCCCGGATGGATGGTCGTCGAACAGATCGTCTTCTCGCTGCTGATGATCGGCATCGGCGACCTCCTCACCAGCGACCACATGCGCGCGGCCTTCCCGCGGCCGGCCGAGCCCGGGCCGGCCGACGGTGCGGGCTGAGAGGCGACCCGAGCGGTGCACGATGCCACGCGAGGGATACACGGCGGAGCGCTCTCGTGGCGGCCTGATCGGCTCGTCGGATGATCGCGGGCGACACCCAAGAAGTTCGAGGGTTGACAGTTTGAGATCAAACAGTTAGGTTCCTGATCATGGAGATCGAGGAGTACACGGAGACCACGACGCTCGGCCTGTTGCGCTGGGTCGGCTGGGCTCAGCGGAAAGCCGGCGAGGACTGGGTCACGAGTCGTGAGCTCAGCCCGGAACAGGCCTTCGTCCTCGGTTACCTGGTCAAGGCGCCCGGCGCCATCCAACGCGACATCGCCGCCCTGACCCGCACGAGCCCCGCCAGCGTCTCGAGCCTCCTGCAGGGGCTCGAACGTAGAGGCCTCGTCGACCGCCGCACCCAGGACGGTGACGAACGACGCAAGCGCGTCTACGCCACGCCCGCGGCCGCCGACCTCATCTCCGGATTCGACGACGCCATGCTCGCCGCGGACGAGAGCATCCTCGCCCCGCTCGACCAGGACGAACGCGAGACCCTCCACGCCCTGCTGACCACGATCACCACCGCACTGCCCCGCCCGAGCCGCTAGGGCTCGCGAGTCCCCGGTCCTGCTTGGACGGCCCCACGACCGAACGGCCGACCGACCGCGGACACCCTCTTCAGATCTCGATGCCCCGCCGCCATCACGCACGACACCGTCGCGTGACGCCCGCTGCCTGACGCCTCGACCCCGACGGACACGACCCGCCTCGTCCTGCGAGGAGGTCGCCCCACGGCGCCGGTCGTGGCGCCGTGTGGCGTGCCGTCCTGCGTGGGCGACCCGCGCCTCCTGATCTCTCACCCCACCTCGCCGCGCCGGCGTCCGTCGGCGCGCGCTCGAGCCTGCCCGGAAGGACCCCACATGACCAAGAACACATCCGCCGAGTCGGCGACCGACACCCCGTCGGCCGCGGTCGTCGGCAGCAACCGCTGGTACCTGTCGTCGGCGCCGATCGTCCGCGCCCTGATGCACCTCTGTGTGCCGATGGCCGCCGCCATGATCGTCGGGGCGATCTACAACGTCATCAACGCGGGGTTCATCGGGTCGCAGCACGACACCTCGCTGCTGGCCGCCATCACGCTCGGCACTCCGCTGCTCGGTCTCGTCATGGCCGTCGGCGGGGTGTTCGGCGTCGGGGGAGGCGCACTGATCTCGCGGCACCTCGGTGCGGCCGAGCACGACCCCGGCGAAGCGGCCCGCATCAAGAACGTGTCGTCGTTCGCGCTGTGGGGTGCGGTCATCACCGGCGCCGTCATCGGTGCCGCGGGCCTGGTGCTGCTGCCGGCAGTGGTCGAGCTGCTGGGCGCGGACTCCGCCGCCGTCCCCGCGACGAGCGCCTACGTCGAGGTGATGTTCGCCTTCGTCCCCGTGCTGGCCGCCGCGTTCTGCCTCGAGCAGATCGTCCGGGCCGAGGGTGCCGCGCGTCAGGCGATGACCGGGCTCGTCCTGTCGACCGTCGCGAACGTGGTCTTCGACGTCGTGTTCATCCTGGTGCTGCACTGGGGGGTCGCCGGTGCGGCCCTCGGCACCGGTCTCGCCAACGCCGTCACCGTCGCCTACTTCGTCACCTGGTTGCAGCGCAACAGCGAGCACGTCAGCCTGTCGCCGCGGTGGTTCACCCTGTCGCCGTCGGTGCTCGAGCCCGTGTTCGGGGTCGGGTCGGGAGAGCTGATCCAGTCGGCGTTCCTCATCGTGACCACCCTCGTGCTCAACAACCTCGCCTCGGCCTACGGTGACAGCGCGCTCGCCGCCATGGGTGTCGCGGTCCGCATCGCCCAGGTGCCGGAGTTCCTCGTGATGGGCGTCACCATCGGCGTCCTGCCGCTGCTCGCCTACTCGTTCGGCAAGGGCGACCGTGCCCGCTTCGGTTCGGCGCTCCGGGTGTCGACGGTGACGGTCGGCGGCATCGTGCTGATCTTCTCGACGACGGTGTTCGTCTTCCGCGATCAGGTGTTCTCCGTCTTCTCGGGTGACGGGTCGGTGCTCGCGATCGGTGTGACCATCCTGACGGCACAGCTCGTGGCGACGGTCGTCAACGGCTTCACCGGGCTGATCACGTCGGTGTTCCAGGCGACCGGCAAGGCGCTGCCGGCCATCGTGCTGTCCCTGGCGCAGGGCGTGCTGTTCGTGCCCATCGTGCTCGCCGGCGACGCCTGGTTCCGGCTCGGGGGAGTCGTCTGGGCGCTGACCGTGACCGAGGTGCTCGTGTTCGTCGTCGGGCTCGGGATGTGGCTCGCGTCGCGGGCGGCGATCGAGCGTGGGTTGGCCGAGGGCACCGAGGCGCGGGCCGAAGCGGTGCTCGACGGAGGCGCGGCGTGAGTGACCTCGGGTGGTCGGCCCCGCCTGGGGACCCGGCGACGACGAGGACACGCCGCCACGGGATTCCGTGACGACGTGTCCTCGTCGGTGACGGGCTGGGGCCCCGCCCTGGGCGCCTACGCGTCGACGAGCTCGGCGGAGCCGCCGGCGGTGTCGGGGACGGCTTCCCCGACGGGCGGCGACGTCGGGGCGGGTTCCGAGGCCGCGAGCTCGTCCACGATCGGGGCCGAGGCCGAGACACCCGCCGCCCCGGCGGGCCCGGCCGCAGCCGACTCGGGCGGCAGGGGCCAGCCGATCGCTTCGGGGGCGCCGCGCAGGTTGCGCAGCCACCAGGCCCAGTCCTCGGGCACGAGGCTGAACGGGTCGTCGAAGCCGAGCTGACGGGCGGCGTAGACCGGCCAGTGCGGGTTGGCCAGGGCCGAGCGGCCAAGGTAGATCAGATCGATGCCCTCGTCGGCGATGACCTGGTTCGCGAGTTCGGGAACGCCGAGGTTCCAGCTGGTCGCGACCGGGATGTCGACCTCGTCGCGGACGCGCTTCGCGTGACCGAGCATGCCGCCGAGCTTGCCGATGGGGACGTCGCCGCGCATGTCGTCGGTGTTGAAGCCGATGCTGAGGTCGGCCAGGTCGAGGCCGTGCTCCTTCATCCAGCCGATGGCGGTGATCGACTCGTCGACCTCGATGCCGCCCGGGTGGAGGTCGTCGATGCCGAGGCGCATCGTCAGGGGGATGCGGTCGGGCAACACGGCCCGCACGGCGTCGAGGGCCTCGAGGTGGAACCGCGACCGGTTCTCGAGCGAACCGCCGTACCGGTCGGTCCGCTGGTTCGCCAGCGGGGAGAAGAACTCGCTGCCGAGGTAGCCGTGGGCGAAGTGCATCTCGACCCATTCGTAGCCGGCGGCGAGGGCGCGTTCGGTCGTCGCGGCGTAGTCCTTCATCAGCTGGGCGATCTCGTCGACGGTGACCTCGCGCGGGGTGTACGGCAGGGTGCCTCCGTAGGCGATGGCGGAAGGGGCGCGGGTCTGCCATCCCGCCTCGTGCTCGGGGGGCAGCATGTGACCGCCCTCCCAGGGCGTGACGAGGCTGCCCTTGCGGCCGGTGTGGCCGAGCTGGATGGCCGGGACGCCACCCATCGACTTGATCATGTCGGTGACGCGTTTGTGACCTTCGATCTGGTCGTCGTCGTAGAGGCCGGCGCAGTGCGTCGTGGTGCGACCGTCGGGGGTGATGGCGATCTGCTCGGGGAAGACCAGACCGAACCCGCCGGCGGCACGAGCGCCCAGGTACATGACGTGGAAGTCGTCCATCTTGCCGTCGGTCGACCGGTACATGGTCATCGGCGACATGCCGATGCGATTGCGCAGGGTGACACCCTTGAGCGTGAACGGGGAGAAGAGGTTCGGCATCGGGTTCCTTCGGTTCGGGGGCGGGGTGTGGGGGGCTGACGTCAGTCGATCATCAGGAGCTACGTGCAACGGTTTCGCTCGGGTTGCGCGACCGTAACGTTCTGCTCTCGTCGACCGGACGGCGGTGAGAGATCGCGGACGCGACGGTCGCGCGGCGGGGTCGACGGGCGGCCCGGCGACCTCGCTCAGGCACCGGCCCGCCAGCGCTCGAGCACGATCTCGACGAGTTCGGACGGGGGAGCCTCCCCGTCGTCGACGAGCAGCGGGGCACTGGTGAGGTCGCCTCCGGAGGCGCGGGCGGGGGCGGCGAAGTAGCCGGGGGCGAGCAGGGAGGTCGCCACCACGCCCCGCGTCCCGCTCGGGGCGGACGCGCGGGCGGAGGCGACCGCCGCGGGGACGCGCGGCTCGGCGGCGGAGATGAAGGCCGCGGCGACCGGGTTGCCGAGCCGCGCTTCCAGGGCTCGTGCCGTCGTCACGCAGTCGGCGACCGCCCGCGCGTCGCTCGACCCGGCCGCCGCCAGCACGACGAGGTCGCCCTCGCGCCAGCCGGCCTCGAGCAAACGCCGATGGAGCACGGCGGCGAGTCGGTCGTCCGGGCCGAGGGCGCCCGTGACGACGACGGGTCGCGGGGCGGCGTCGGCGGCGGCCTCGGCGAGGTCCACGTGCACGTGGTACCCGGCCGAGGGCAGCAGGGGCACGAGAGCGGCTCCACGATCGTCGTCGAGACGGTCGACCGTGGTGGGCACGTCGGGCTGCTGCACGTCGACGAAGGAGTCGACGACCGTCAGTTCGGGCGCGGCCTCACGCACCCCGGCCAGGAGGGCGGCCACCGCCCGCCGGCCTACCGGGTCGGACGTGCCGTGCGACGCACCCACCAGGGCCCGGGCCGGCGAGACCTCGACCGTGCCCTCGACCACCCGCGACCGCCAGATCGGGAGGCGCAGGTCGGGCTTCGTGAGGCAGGCGCCGGTCTCGAGGTCGTAGACGTCCTTGTGGAGGGGTGAGGCGACGGTCGGTCGTCCCGCGCGCGAGCCCACGATTCCTCGGGCCATCACGGCCGATCCGGTCAGCGGGTCGAGGTGACCGAAGGCGCGGATCGAGTCGTGGGGCAACCGGACGACCGCCACCTGCGAGCTGCCGACGAGCGCGGCCTCCGCCCACATCGGGGCGAGGTCGTCGAGTCGGCAGACGGCCGTCCAGACCGCGGCCGAGGTCGTGCTCGCCTCGGCGGCCGCGCAGGCGCACGCGCTCACGAGCGTGCAGGGGGTGGTGCACGAGTGGCGGGTGGTCGTCGTCGGCACGTCGGTCGTCGTCATGTCTGTCGTCGTCACGGGGTCCCTCTCGGCAGGGTGCGGCAGGTGGTGTCCGGGCACCGGTGACGCTACGAGTCGCGTGTTTCGGGGACGGCCCGGCGGCGTGACGGCCAGGTAACGAAGACCTCACCGTTCTCCGAGCGAACGGTGAGACTCGCGACACAGTGCGTCACACGCGCGCAATGTGCCGGTGACGCTGGCGTCGTAGCGTCGGGCTCGGGCCGACCCGCCCGGCCCGCGACCGGGTCGACCCGACCAGCCCCCGCCCGAGGAGGACCCCGTGGACGACATCGCCACTGCATCCGTCAGCATTCCGTCCGCGCGCCTGGTCCCGCGGGTGCTCGTCGTCGGCGGCGGCCCGGCCGCCCACCGCCTGGCCGAGGCGCTCGCCGCCCGTGCCACCGCGGACGGGCCGGTGGCGCAGGTCACGGTCGTCGGTGAAGAGGTCCACCTGCCCTACGACCGCGTCGCGCTCTCGACCCGGCTCGCCGGTGCCGTCGACCTGACATTGGGTGCCGGGTCGGTGTGGAGCGCAGGCGGCGTCTCGTACCTGGGCGGCGGGCGGGGCGAGGCCCCGGACCGGGGCCGCCGGACGGCCCCCCCGGCC
>NZ_LHOZ01000072.1:0-133589 GCF_001297205.1 Frigoribacterium sp. RIT-PI-h
CACGGTCATCGCTGCGTCGTTCGACCCCGCACTCATCACTGCCTAACGACGGATATCGGCAAAGGCACGGCGACTTTGCAGCGGGGCCTGACCACCTCGTGCCGTTGTCGTCTGCCCGTTAGACGGTGGTCTACCGGGCGGGTGGTCGGTTTCTCTAAACTGGTCCGCGACTAGAGGCCATAGAACGCATTTAAAAGACATGCACTACTCATAATTGCCCTTTATCTATACGCACTTGTCTGTCAGTGTGACTGCGGGGGACCTTCCCCGCTGAAAGGATTGACATGACAAAGAAGGGTCATTCCAAGTGGTGTCTCCTTGCAGGCTGGAGCTGTACCGAGACGATGTCTTCAGAGGGTCCAAGTTCGGACCGGCTAGGGACACCGGCAACCTGGGCATCATGGACCGCGAAGCTTCATCGATGCGCATTGTCGCGTAGCAATCTCTGAAGAGGGGCCCGCATAGCTGCGGGCCCCTCCGTGTGTCGGTGCCTATTCGCGGCTAGTGCCTGTAGCTCGGAGCGCGTCAGCTATCTCCTCGTCTGTGAAGCCCTCGTCCTTGAGTGACTGCCTAACGCCGCGTTCCTCCCGCTCCTCACGGGTTAGGCGCGTCTGCGCACGGATCTTTTTCAACTCCCGCAGGGCGGCGATCGCCACGTACGTGGCTACAAGGGCGGCCGCCAAAGCGACACCTGCCGCAATCAGTGCAACTAAGTCCATTTGTCGAGGCTACGCGAGCTTCTTCCGCACCCCTGCCTCTAACACGTGCAATCAGCGCACCCGGCCGGGGCGGGCGAATTGCCCTCTCGTAAGGGGAAGGTCCTACGAAGCAGTTGTCCAAGAAGTCCGCCTAATAGACGGTCCTTAACCGGACGGTTAGCGTTGGGTCGCGTGTTGGCCCACACGTGCACTGCGTAGGGCCAAATGTGCCGTTGGGTTCCGGCCTTAAAAGCAAGTTCGGCTGCTTCTGAGTGGGGGAGCATGGACGAGAGATTGATCTCATCGTCGACCGCCAGGTCAACCCGGCGCGAGTGGAGCACCTTCCGGGTGCCCACGTGCACGGAAGGGTGCGGGCAGAAAGATGGCATACGACACCCGCCTACACCCTCGAACGCTGCGATGACGGACGACATCGGGCGGCGAGACCCCGAGAAGGGCGTCTCGTCGACATCGAGATGGTGCAGGCGAGAGAGCCGTCAGCTTCTCGGGAGCGAAGGCACCCCGTCGTCTGTACGTCCGGCGGGAATGTCCGTCACGTCGACATGTTCGTGCCGGAGGGTGGTGGTGACGTCGATATCCTCCACGACGTGGTCCACGGTCACGCGGATGCGTTCGACGGGGACGACGACGCGGTCGACGACCATACGTTCTTCGTGCAGGACGATCTCGAACGGCGTCACGGCCGACTCCGAGAGGGTGGGCCCGTCCGGGGCCACGTCCTCGTGGACGATCTGGAGCTCCTCGCGGCGGACGGTCACCGTGATCGTCTCCTCGTACGAGACGACGACCTTCCGGAGGCGCACCCGCTCGACCGGGACGGTGGCCCTCGTCAGGCGGGCGCGTTCTCCGGAAAGGACCGCATCCACCGTTACGGGGAGTGGCGCCGTCGACCCGCCATGACGACCGACGGGATCGTCCTCGGGGTGTGGGTCGAGCGGGTCGACGGTGCCGGGGGTCATCGGCCCAGGCCGACGCGGTCGATCTTGCGGTGGTAGCGCATGCCGGCGAGGCCACCGAGGATCGCGCCCACGAGGGTGACGACCAGGACGGCGACGAGTCCGAGGACGCCCCCGAGGGTGATGTCTCCCTGGTCGAAGGTGCCCGTCGGGACGGTGCCGATGCGTGACAGCACGTCGAACTGCGCACCGGCGATCGCACCGACGACGGCCAGTACGACGGTGACGAAGATCGCCCAGAGCCATACGGCCACGCCTTGCTTGACGCCGGAGAACCGCGCCATGCGCCCGGCGACGTAGCCACCGGCGTAGTAGGCGATCAGCAGGACGACGAGGAGTACGACGATCCCGACGATGCCGGTCGTCGTCGCGTCGTCGGCGGCGGCGTCTGCCGCGTCACCGTCGGTCCCGGCGGTGACGCCGAGGCCGATCGCGGTGAGCAGGGCGAGGAGGAGGACGGTCAGTCCGGTGGCGCTCAGCCATCCGAAGAAGGCCGCGCCGAACTTGACCCCGCCGAACTCGGCCTTCTCACGTGCGACGACGCTGTGCCGGTCTCGATCGACGTCCGCCGGGACCCGGGTCTCGGCGTCGGGCGTGCGACGGTACGGGGCGTCGTCCCCGGTGGCACCTGCCGCGGTGCTCATGCGCCGGTGGTGCGGTCGTCGGAGCGGCGGCCGTCGGTGACGGTGTCGTCGCCGTCGAGTTCGATCTCCTCGTGGCGGACCTCCTCGGTCACCTTCTGCTGCTCGGTGACGGTCTCGGTGCCGAGCTGGACGCGCTCGACCGGGACGGTCTCCTTGTCGGTGACGACGCGGTCGGCGGTCAGGACGACCTCGTGGGTCTCCTCGGTGAGGTCTCCGCCGGAGAGGGCGTCGCCGACGTTGGCGTCGGTGATGGCCTCGCGGGTCACGCGGATCTCGTCGTGGCTGACCGGGACGGTCTCGGTGACCTGCTCGGCGACGACGTACTTGCGGAGGCGGGCGCGGCCGGCCTCGGTGGTCTCGGTGCCGACGTGCAGGCGCTCCTCGCTGCGGGTCATGGCGTCGTCGGTGTCGGGGCCCGAGGTGTCGTGGCCCGCGCCGGTTCCCGTGACGGTGTCCGCCGCGGTGCCGGTCGTCCCGGCGTCCAGGTCGACGGCGTTCGTGTCGGCGTCCTGGTCGAAGAGGGGCTGGTCGACCCGCGCGCTCTCGAGGCTGTAATAGCGGTACAGGTCCGCCTCCTGGTCGGGTGAGAGGTGACCGTCGGAGTCGTCGCTGTGGGGCGCGTCCTTGACCATGCCCTTGCCGTAGGCGACGTGGACGTCGTCGCCTCGGACGGTGGCGTCGACGAGGGGGGCGAACGATTCGCCGGTGCCGAAGAGTCCGGTGTTCACGGTGATCCAGGCGGGCTGGCCACTTTGGTCGTCGAGGTAGACCTGGCCGATGCTGCCGATCTTCTTCCCGTCCTGGTCGACGACGTCGCCGCCGGAGGAGAGGATCGTGTCGATTTCGTTGGTGCTGATCATGGTGATTCCTTTGCCGGGATGAGCGTTGGACGGGGTGTTCAACGTCGGTCTTGCTGAACCTGTTGTCGTCGGTGGCAGCAGGAGTGGGATGCGAGTCCCGCGACGACGATCTGCTCTGCACGTAATCGGCCCTCGGTTTTCGACCTATGTGCGCGCTCGTCGCGGGGTATGCAGTGTGGTGCCTTTGGCAATCCTGGGCTTACAACGTAAACCCAGGGGAAACGTACACCGTAAGCCGCAGTAGCGTGGGGTCGAGATGGCTGGGGTTCGTTCTTGAGGAGCAACCTCACGACACACGGGCAAGGAGCTTCGACGGTGGGAGAACGCGAGAAAGCGCGTCGGTCGGGTCTGGGTGCGCCCAGGCTCAGCCGGGAGTTGATCGTCGAGACGGCGCTCCAGCAGATAGATCGCTCAGGCCCTCAGGGTTTGTCCATGCGCACTCTCGCCCAGGAGCTCGGCGTGGAAGCCATGTCTCTTTACCGGTACGTCCACGGCAAGGAAGACCTTCTCGAGGGCGTCGTCGCGTCGTTGATGAGTGACCTCACCTCGCAGCTGAGAGACGCCCAAGATCAGCACTGGCAGGAGTTCCTGCAAACGGTTGCCCATGCGGTTCGTCAAATAGCCACGGATCACCCGAAGGCGTTCCCCCTCGTCGCGACCCGTCACCCTGCGGCCCCCTGGCTTCGCCCACCTCTGCGAAGCATCGAGGTCGTGAACACCTTCTTGACGGCCCTGACCGGAAACGGTTTCGACGACGCGGCGGCGGTAAACGCGTACCGGGCGTTCAGCAGCTTCTTACTGGGGCAGCTACTCCTTCAATCGGTGGTACGAGGAGCGGAGGCAGGTCCGGTGGAAGAGCCACTCGACGAAGGACGAGCGTCTGTGCCCGAGCATGACGGAAACACACCTCTCGACGAGGCTCCTGAGGTTCGCCGACTCCGTGCCCTCCTCAGTGAAGACCGCAGCGATGAAGAGTTCGAAGTCTCTCTCGAAGCCCTCCTGGACCGGCTGGCGCGCGACGTGTCGCAGTGACGCGGCCGCTTCGGTAGGTCGTTTCGTCCCCTCGTCGACTCAAGTTCTCTCCGAACGGTAGGGTTGGCGCGCGACGGGCCGGCCATGTCTGACAGGCGGTCGGTGATCCAATGCGGCGTGGCTGGTGGGCTAGCTGCTAATCGAAAAGGGCCGGTTCGGTGCCGTCTGGCTCGAGGTCATAGTGATCAATCAGTGCGGTGATTACCGTGCCTGAGAGAGCGCCATCGTCGCTGTGGGAAGCGTCTTTGATGATCTCTTTGGAGTACGGGAGGTGGATGTCGTCGCCTTCAGCCGTTAATTGATCGAGGGGCGCGAAAGTGGGTCCGTGACCAAGGGGGCCAATCGTGAAGGCCACCCACCTAGGAGCATCGGTGCCGGTGGCAAATTTGGTGCTGCGGATGGTGCCAATCTTCTTCCCGGCTTGGTCGTAAACGCTTCCGTCTGAGTGCAAAGGACCTCGAGTTGCTCGCTGCTGATCACTGTGTGTCGTCGGCTCGGAAGGTGTCATCAATCTAGGCCTCGCGTCCTGACTCTGTGCGCCACTGACTTGTGCGTCCGAGACCGCCCACAGCACTCCACGGGTGGAGCAGGCCAGCGTCAGCTGGACTGCAGAACAGGAGGGGCTAGCTCAGTCGACGTTGTTCTCGGGGTGCAGGTCTTGGAGATCGATATCGTGATCGATGATGGCCTGCACAGCCTCGGGGCTCGCGTTCAACGCCGCCGAGAGGTCTGCAACAGGGACGTGAGCGTCGACGGCGTCTTCCAGAGCTGTGGTGGCGGTCTCGGCGGCTTCAGGGATGTCTCCGACAGGGCTGCCAAGGAACGCCTGAACTTCATCCCGGGCGAACTTGGCCAGACGTTCCTGCTCGGGTGTCAGCGCTGCTGGCGTCGCTGCGGCATCACTCGCAGGTACCAGATAGGAAGAGTCGCTCATAGCGCTGATCTTAAGTCGAACCGAGCCCAGCCCGCGGTCGTTCATCGGCACTTTTTGGCCCGAACCAAGTCAGATCCGGTCGTCATTGAGGTCGTTACGGTTCAGCTACTTCGCACGTGGCCCTGCTCGACTGGGTAACCGGGCTCGAGGATGCGCCGCCGACATCGAACCGGAAGGCCCGGATGCGCGTCCTCGTCCGCAACTCGCTCGCCCTGCCCGTCGGCCTGACCGTCGTGGCCGTGCCACTGGTCTGGTGGCTGATCTCACCGGCCGCGGCCTTCGCGCTTGTCGCCCTGGTCGCGCTCGAGGTTGCCATGAGCGCCGACTCGTCGGTGCCCATGGCTGGCCTCGCGGCCCGACTGCATTTACCCGCCCGCCGATTCTTCCTGTCGGTCGGGCTGGTAGCCGGCGTGCTCGCCATGCGCCTGTTGCTGCCGCCGGCCGCGGTCGCCGTGAGCGCGGCCGAGTCGCCGGTAGACGCCGCGACCGAGGCCCTTGTCCAGCCTGCGCTGTTCGCCGAGCACCTCGGGGCCGCCCGGCCAGGACTTGCCGCGTTTGGTGCCGCGTTCATCTGGCTCGTCTTCGCCGAGTACCTGTTTAACATTGACCGGGCACCACGCCCGCATCCGTGGCTTGGACGACTCGAGGCGGCCGCGGCCCGGGTGACCAGGCCACGGGTGCTGGCGCTCGGGACCGCCGTGGCCGGAGCGGCGCTGATGACCGCACTCGTGCCTGCTAACGACCGGGTCACCGTTGGGGTGGCCGGGATCGTGGGCGTCTCGACCTACCTCTTCATGCGCGCCGTCGGGCGGCTCGCCCTACGGGGCGACGCCGCCTGGCGGCTGCACGTCTACGCGGGCACCGTAGTGTTCCAGCGCGGCCTGACGGTGTTCATGCTGTTCGAGATCCTCGACGGCGTCTACACGCTGTCCACGACCAACACGGGGCTCGCCTACCTCGAACAGGCGGCCGTGGCGGCGGTCGGGGTGGGCATCGGCGCGGTGTACCTCGCTCGACTGACGTCACGCATCGACTCGACGAAGGGGCTGGCCCGGCTGCGTCACCTCAAGGCCGGAGCCGCCTACGTGCTCGGCGTCCTGGCCGTGCTGCTGTGGGCGAGCCTCGTGGTGCCGATCCCCGGGGCGGTGGTCGGGTGGTACGGCACGGCCATCATCGGGGCGGCGTTGCTCACGTCGTTGCGGTGGCGTCGTCCGAGGCGCCTCTTGGCTCGATGATCGCCGCACGCTCACGGCTGATCAACCTGGCGGCCGGTGCAACCGGGACTACCTAGGGCAATATTCTGTGGCGCGACCTGGACCGGGCAACCTGACCGGTCAGTGCGAGGGTGCCGAGCGAGGCCTCGCCTTAGGTGGAAGGTTGCCTGGGGTGGGACGGGATGAACCAGCCCGGAATGGATGCGTCCAGATCATGCCGACGTGTTTGGCTAAGCCTGCCCGTTCGTGCCAGGCGGCGTTGTCGCCCCAACCACCTCCCTACCGCGATCCCTGTATGGTCCCGGTCTCGGGCTGTGGGGAGTGTGCCGCCGCCCTCGTCTATCCAGGACACGGTTCGATTGAGCATGCGGGTGAAGTGGTCGTCTTCCCGTCGGCGCCGTGATGAAGCGTCAGGAGTTCCTCGAATACTCCACACCATTCCTATCTCCGCCAATGCGGCGATCCTTGTCTGTGTCAGGGTGCCGGCACGGTATTCGACTCTTCGGGTGTCGACCCATCTGCCGAGGGCGAACCCGTCGGAGGTGACGAACCACACCGGGACGAGAGTGTCCCCTCGTTGGGCTTGGTATGCCCGCAACTGTTCCAGGCCGCTCTCCCATTGCTGGGCTAGGTCACGCACAACCCATGTGAACCCCATGTCTTCCAGCTCGGGCCACAACCTCATCGCGCGCACGGGGTCGCGCTGCCATTGCCTGCGCCGAGACTGCACCCACACCCCCAACGTCAGCCCGTCGTCGGTGCAATAGGTGTGAGGGACCAGTCCGTGGCCGTGGGCCTGGATGAATTGTCGGTAAGCGTTGATCCCGGCATCCCGGTCGATCATCACCCACCGAACGCCGACGTCATCCAATCGTTCGCGCCGATCGCGGGGGAGCGTGCCGGCGTCGGCGAGAGTGCGCTGACGGTGCAACCACGCCCCCAGACGGTCACCTTCGGCCGTGACGTAGGACCGGGGAACGTCAGCACTGGAGTGCTCTGCGCGGTACAGCAGGAGCGCATCGAACATGTGCTCCCAGAGGTCCTCGCGCCCACTCATGACCCCATTGTGCAAGGTGCGGCCCCTCAAGCCCAGACCCTCCCCTTCACCGACTGCGCTGGGTGCAAAGTGGCGCACGCCAGTCCACTTCGAGCAGGCGCCTGTCACATCCTCGAAGGTGTGTGCAGTTGCGGTCTAGGGCGGGTGTGGGAGGCTGAGGTGGGTCGCGATTCACAGGTCGCGGCCCTGTGTGAGGACGAAGGGCAGGGGTGCTCGGCGTCGGTGGGAGACGGGCCGTAAGTATCTGAGCGCTACGGCTCGTCTCTCCATGAGGCCCCGTGGAGTACTCAGCCGCGGCGGAGGTGCCGGCCGATGGCTATCTGCCAGGACTGGTCAATGATTGTTTCTCGTGCGGCGCTGGTGACGGTGAAGGTGTCGTCTGTGTAGATGAGGTGCCCGTGTCCGATGTGCTGGCTGCCGAGGTCTTCGACGATGCTCCATCGGCCCGGGGCGTCGTAACTCACGACGGCAGGAGATGGTGTCCGGGGAAGGCGCACGCGAAGCGGCTCAGCAGCGGGCCGAAGCGGGAGCCCCGGAGCGGTGCGGGGTCCGATGATGCGCGGTCAGTGTCGTTCAAGGAATCTCCGGATGGTCTTGGCCATCCTGCGGTGTGCGGCGCACAACTAGTCGACCCAAATCGTGGGTTGGTGGTAGCCCCGGACGGGGGATTGCCCACGGTGGCTCTAGTTGGTGGGGTGGGTGTGTGAGTGAGCAAGCCCCCGCCCCGACGTACCAAGACAGCGGCAACACCGACATTCGTGTCCGGATCGTGGAAGCCACCATCGATTCGTACCGGCATCACGCCTTTCACGAGACCACCCCGGCACTCGTTGCCCGCCGGACAGGTCTAAGCGAAGAAGTGATCGCAGCCCACTTCCCTGTGTGGGATGGCCTGGTGATGGCAGCCGTTGACCGGTGGAATGCTGAACGGATGCAGCACGTGCACCCCCTCATGGTTTCCCACGGCACGGTCGCTTTCCTGCGTGGAATCGTCAGGGAGAATGTCGCCGATCCGTCTCTGATGAGAGTGCTGACGGCACTGCTGAACGTCGCCGCGACCCCGAACCACCCGATGGCGCCGCTGCTGCACCACGAGTGGAGGAAGTTCCACCACGTCGTGATGGCGGGCCTTGAAGCCGACATCCGCGAGGGGCGAGAACCAGCGAGCATGGAACCAGCCCGGGGAGCTGAACAACTCATCGCCCTGTACGAGGGCCTGCAGATGCAATCCATGGTCCGGCCCCGGATGGATCTCCTCGAGGCCTTTGACCGGGCCATCACACGTCTTCGGGCTGGGTGGTCCCACGCTTACACGGCCCCTGTCTGGGATCTTAGCTAAAGCCGCAGAGGCGGCCCTGCTGCCGTTCACGCGCGCTCAGTGTGTCCAAAAGGTGCCGCCAATCAGGCGTGCGGGGCCGCGCCTCGGGCACGCCGGATCAGGTAGGCAGTCCAAGACGCGACCTGTGCTCGGTAACCAGCCGGACACCCCGCAACGGTACCCCGGTTGGCATGAGCAACGGCTAGAGCTTGAGGCAGGGTTCCCGGGACTGTGGTGTTCTGGGTGTCGGCGATGCCAGTCCCGTGGGGTAAGCCCGGGTGTCAGTCAAGCCGGCAGGGAGTATCTACCGGAAGGGTCGCGAATCTGCGGGCGTCAGAGAGCTAAAGGGTGTCCACTGACTTTGGCTCGCAACGCGCGAGCTAGAAGCAAAGGAGAACACGATGGGCCTGCTCGATAACGCCAAGGACGCCATGAACGGTGAACAGGGTGAGAAGATCACCGACTCCGCCATTTCCACAAGCGAGAAGACCGTCTCTGCCAAGACGGACGGCAAATACGACAACAAGCTCGATGCGGCTGGCGACGCCGCCGACAAGAAAGTCGGCAACGACTAAGCGCCCGCGCTCTCTAGCGCGGTGCAGCTCGCAGGAGCTGCGCCGCGCTTTCCAGTGTCCTGGCTCATAGCCTCTTGTCGGTCGTTCATCGGGAGACAATTCGGAGTGGGTTTGTGGGCATGTAGGCGACGGTCGCCGTCGTCTGGTCACGGTTGCGTAACTGATGTGACCACCCTGTACCCCAGTTGTGCACCATCTTGCTGAGCTGGTCGGGCAGGTCGCTGGGGCGCTGATCAGTCCGTGTAACCCGGACTGCATGGTCTGGTCGGCGGTGGCCGACCTGAGGGCCTTTTCAGTGTCGTTTGGGTGCTTATTCTCAGCTTGACGTGGGTCATGGGGGCCCGCGCTGGTTGGGGTTTGAGATGTTGTCTGGTTGGGGGCGCCGCGGCGCCGTTGTGGGTTCGGTAGCGGCGTTCGCGTTGCTGGCCGAATTGTTGGTCGCGGTTCCCGCGGTCGCGGCGGAGCCGGTGCCGGATTACGGTTCCGTGCCGCCGATTTCGTCCGATGCGGTCGATCCGGCTGTGCCGACGGTCCCAGACGGGTCGACTGTGCCGGCCGTGGGGGAGGGGTACGAGACTGCCCCGAACCGCACGGGCGAGGCGCCGAAGGCCTCGACCAAGAATCAGCCGAAAGTCGATGAGTCGTATGACCCGGCGACGTCGGTGTTGGTGGAGCAGTCCGAGTTCCAGGATGTGTACGAGAACGAGGACGGCACGAAGACTGCCGTGATCGCGCCGGAGCCGGTGAACGTCGAGCAGGCCGATGGGTCGTTCGTGCCGGTCGAGACGACGTTGGTCAAGCGCCGTGACGGTGACCTCGAGCCCGGTGCGCACCCCCTCGCGCCGGTGTTCGCCGACACCGCAGCCGACGGACAGGTGTTCTCCGTCACGAAGGACGGCTACACGATGGGCATGGAGCTCGTCGATGCTGCGGACAGCAAAGCGGTCCGGAAGGTGTTCCCCTGGTCGAGTACCCCGGCGGACCTCGTGCGCTACCCGGACGTGTTCCCCGACACGGACCTGACCTATGAGGTCACCGACGGGTCGGTGAAGGAAGAACTCGTCCTGGCGAAGGTGCCCTCGGCGAAGAACGAGTCCTGGACCTGGAACGTCACCGCCCCGGGCCTCACCGCCACGATCGACGACAACGACGCGGTGGTCTTCACCGATGCTGCCGGGGCCACGGTGTTCGGCATCCCGGCACCCGTGATGTATGACTCGTCCGGGGTCGAGGGGCAGAAGACCGACGCCGAGGCGATGGTGCCCTTGACCCTGAAGAAGACGTCGGCGGGGTGGGCGATCACGTTGACGCCGGCACGGTCGTGGTTGACGAATGAGGACCGGGTCTATCCGGTGCACATCGACCCCGCGGTCCACGACGGGGCGATGAACGATGCCCACGCCTTCCGAAGCGACGGGGTCAACCGGGCCGACGGGATCTCTCGCATCGGCAACTCTCGTGATGGTGGCGACAAGTTCTGGCGCACCGTCCAGCACTACAACTACGAAGCCCTCTTCGGTAAGCAGATCCTCGACGCGTACCTGTACACCCGCAAGGGTGGCGAGGGAACCACGGACACGTACCTGAACACGCTGCACTACGCCACCGCGTTCAGCTACGGGGGCGTCGGCAACCACCTCGGCAACTGGAACCTCGGCGCTGGAGAGGGCTACGTCGATGACGACCGGGTCACCCAACAGATCTCCAACTGGGTCAACGCCTCGTCCAGCGGGAACTACCTCATGCTCCGCGGGTACGAGGCGGCCGGGAAGTACTCCTACAAGTCCGTCGTCTCGCAGCTGCAGATCACGTACAAGGAATTCCCGACCGCGGGGACCGCGATCGCACCCTCGCCGGCGAATGGAGCGCGGTCGACGTTGACTCCGACGCTGCAGATCTCGGCTTCTGACCCGAACGGTGAAGGCCTCGAGTACGTCTACCGCATCAGCGAGAACCCGAACCCTGACGTGTCTCCGGTGTGGGTCTCCGGTTGGCAGGGCTCGTCGAAGGCGACCGTTCCGGCGGGTGTGCTGCAGCCGGGCAAGACGTACTACTGGAAGGGACACGTCCGGGACGGGTACGACGGCCAGTTCGGTACGTCCACCATCCGCGGCTCGGGTTCGTGGTCGTTCTCGACGAACACCCCGGCCCCGACGCCTGCGCAATCCAGTGCCTCGATCGCGGACGGGACGGTCATCACCGGTCTGACGCCGACGCTGTCGACGGGGACGTCGGCGGACGCGAACGGTGACGCGGTTCAGTATCAGTTCACGATCGCGACCGGCACCGACGGGGTGACCGGGGCCGTTAACTCCTCCGGCTGGCTCGCGACGCCGTCGTGGACCGTTCCCGAGAACACCCTCCAGGATGGTGGCCGGTACACCTGGTCGGTCCGCACGAACGACGGCTACGACAAGCCGCAGCCGTCGTGGCGGAACGCCCTCGTGGTGAACCAGAGGATCGGCGAGTCCGGGCCCGCACCGGTCGACACCGCGGGCCCCGTGACGGTGAACCTCGCCAACGGAAACGTCGGCATGCGCTTCAGCTCGCCGACGGTGTCGACCGTGGGCGGCAGCATGGGCATGGCGTTCAGCTACAACAGCCTCAAGCCCAAGGCCGGCGGCCTGACGGGGTCGTACTACGACGTCACCCCCGCAGCTGGCGCGACGCCGTCTTTCGACTTCACCGGCAAGACGCCTGTGCTCGTCCGGACCGATCCGAATGTGTCCTTCGATTGGGGGTCGAGTTCGCCCGGGCCGGCGGTCTCCAACGACTACTTCCTCGCGCGGTGGACCGGGTTTCTCAAGGCACCCGCTGCCGGGACCTACCAGTTCGGTGTCAGCCGTGACGACGGTGCCCGGGTCACGGTCGGCTCCACCAAGGTCTACGACGGGTGGGGCGCCGAATCTCGTAGCGCCGTGCTGTGGGGCTCGAGCGTGAATCTCGCCGCGGACGCGGTGCCGTTCTCCATGGACTATTACGAAGGCGCCGTCACCGCCGGCATCGAGCTGTGGGTGAAGGACAGCACCGGTAACTCGTTCGTCGTTCCGCCGTCGTGGTTCTCCCGTCAGGTGGAGACCCTGCCCGCGGGCTGGTCGGCCTCGACCGCGCTGAACGGTGATGCCGGCGACTGGTCCAGCGTGCAGGTCACCGACACTGCCGTGATCCTCACCGACACCACGGGAACCGCACACACGTACACCAAGACCGGTGGCACGGGTGCATCGACCGGGTACAAGGCTCCAGAGGGGGAGTACGGCGTCGTCGCGCTGGATGCCACCGGGAAGGTCACCTTCACCGAGGACGACGGCACGGTGACCGTGTTCGGTGCCTCCGGCCGGGTCGAGACCGTCACCGGTGCGGGGGACGCCTTGAAGCGCGCCACCCCGATCGCCACCTACGTCGGTGGTACCGGGATGATCCAGTCCCTGTCCGACCCGCTCTCGTACGACAGTGCGTCGAAGACGTACAAACGGCAGGTGATCTTCGCCTACGGCACCGCGACGGGTTCGCCCTGCGCCACGGCTCCGTCCGGGCTGGCTGCTGCTCCGTCGGGGATGCTGTGCAAGATCAGCTACCCGGACGGCACGGTGACCGACCTGTTCTACGACGCCAAGGGCAACCTCGCCCGGATCGTCGACCCTGGCAACGAGATCACCGACTTCGGCTACGACGACGGCAAGCTCACCGCCCTGCGGGATTCCCTGGCCAACGACTGGCTGGCCGTGCCGAACACGGGCCGGGTCGACGCGCCCGCGGTGAAGACCCAGATCGCCTACGACGACAAGGGGCGCGCCACGAGCGTGACCCTCCCGGCGCCGGACGGTGTGACCGAGAACACCCGCCCGCAGAAGACCTACGCGTACGGCCCCCTCACCGGTGCCGGCACCGCGACGGTCGATGTCGCCGGCCTTCCTGTCCCGGCCGGTGCCCACGCGATGACCGTCACCTACGACGACGCGTGGCGGCAGCTGACCTCGACCAGCCCCTCGGGGCTGACCAGCAGCCAGGTGTGGAACGGCAAGGACATGCAACTGTCCTCCACCGACGCGCAAGGCCGCATGTCGACCACGATCTACAACGCCCAGGACCGCCCCACCGACACCTACGGGCCCGCCCCCGCGTCCTGCTTCGGCAGCGACCGGAAACCGGTGGCGTCTTGTGCCGTCACGCCGGCGCACTCCTCGACGACGTACGACCAAGGACTCAGGGGCCTGAACGCGGTCTGGTACGACAACAACCGCTTCGCGGGTGCCCCCAAGGCCTACAGCCTCGGCCTGCCGGGTGTCACCGACGGGTCGATTAACAAGGACTGGGTGATGGACGCCCCGATGGCGGGCATCCCGACCGACAACTGGTCGCTGCGCATGACGGGCCTGATCACGTTCCCGACCGCGGGCACCTACACGGTGAACACGCGCGCCGATGACGCCAGCCAGGTCTGGATCGACGACATCCCGTCGCCGGCCGACCCGACACCGGGCGCCGTGCACGACGCCCCGGGTGTCACGATCACCACGACGGCGCCGAACCAGCAGGCCCGCATCCGCATCCACTACCTCGACTACACCTACAACGCGACCCTCAGCCTCAGATGGTCCGGCCCCGGCCTGCCGTCAGGCGTCGTGCCCGGCTCGGCCCTGACCCCGGACTACGGTCTGGCGACCTCGAGCACGACCGACGACGCGGCCCCGGCTGGTGTCGCAGGGGTCTCGAGCAGCCAGGTGCCGTCGCAGACGAGCTTGACCGAGTACGCCAACCCGTGGCTCGGCCAGCCGACCGCAACGATCGAAGACCCGACAGGGCTCGCGCTGAAGACCACGACGACCTACGAGGCCGTCGGGTCGGGATACCTGCGTCGTCTGACGCGCACGCTGCCGGCTCAGGCCTCGGCGGGGGCGACGACGTCGACCTACTACGGCGACACCGAGACCACCACCGCAGCCGTCTGCGGCGTCCCGGCCGGGACCCCGCAGTACGGGGGCACGAAGACGACCACGACCGGTGCCGGCATCGTCACCACGACGGTCACCGACATCCTCGGACGCGTCGCCGGCACGAAACGCACGGGAGACGCCGACTGGTCTTGCATCACATACGACGCCCGAGGACGTACGGTGACCGCGACGACCCCGGCATACGGCACCAGCCCGGCCCGGACCGCGACGTCGAACTACGCCGTCGCCGGTGACCCGCTGACCTCGAGCACTACGGACGGATCCGTCGCGGGGTCTCCGAACGGGAGCACGATCACCACGAAGACCGACCTGCTCGGTCAGACGGTGTCCTACACGGACGTGTGGAACACGGTCACCACGACCGCCTACGACCGCACGGGCAAGGTCACCTCGACGACCACGAAGGCGGCCAAGGGGGCTCCGCACACGCAGGCGTTCGAGTACAACATCGACGGGCAGATCACGAAGGTTACCTACGACGCTGCTGTCCTGGCTCTGCCGGTCTATGACCGTGGCGAGTTGGTGTCGGTGTCGTACCCGGCCGGTGCCGGGAACCTCGGCAACGGGTCGGTGTTGCAGTCGATCCAGAAGAACGCCGCGGGTGCCCTGACCGGTCTGACGTGGGCGTTCCCGAACGGGCAGCAATCAGTTACCGATCAGGTCGTGCGGTCGCAGTCGGGTCGCATCCTGACGAACACCGCGACGTCCGGTGCGGCGTCGAACGTGTCGTCCTACGGGTACGACGCCGCCGGGCGGCTGGTCACGGCCTCGATCCCGAGGCACCAGCTGACGTACTCCTTCGCCAACGCTTCGTGCGGTGCTGCGGCAGCAGGGCGGAACGGCAACCGGACGTCCTCGACGGATGCTCAGGACGGAGGCGCGGCGTCGGTCACGACGTCCTGCTACGACACCTCCGACCGGCTGCTCTCGACCACGGTCACGGCGCCTCCGGCGGGTGCGACGCCAACGGCGCAGACGATCCCGGCAGCGAAGATCACCTACGACGCCCACGGGAACACCACCCGCCTCGCCGACCAGGTCATGACCTACGACAGCCTCGACCGGCACCTGACCACGGTGCTGGACGACGGCAGCAAGGTCGTCTACCAGCGTGACGTCACCGACCGGATCGTCAAGCGCACCCAGACCACCAAAGCCGGGGCCACCACGTCGACGACGTACTCCTTCGCCGGCGACGGGGACAGCCCCGACCTCGAGCTGGATGACCAGGGCGGCGTCACCTCGGCCGTGGTCTCGCTGCCCGGCTCGGTGCTGGTATCGATGGGGGCGGCGTCGCAGTCGTGGTCGTACCCGAACATCCATGGCGACATCATCGTCACCGCCGACCAGACCGGCACCCGTTCTGCGGGGCTTGCCGTGTACGACCCGTTCGGTCAGACCATGGACCCGACCACGGGTGCGCTGGGCACGGTTCCCGCCAACCAGGCAGGACCCGACAACAAGCCCGGCGACGCCGACTACGGCTGGCTCGGCCAACACCAGAAACTCAGCGAACACCTCAGCACCCTCGCCACCATCGAGATGGGGGCCAGGCAATACGTGGCCGTTCTCGGCCGGTTCCTGGAGGTCGACCCGGTCGAGGGGGGTGTTGACAATGACTACGTCTACCCGGCAGACCCGGTCAATTCGTTCGACCTGAGTGGCGAGTTCGCGATGGCTCTGGCGCCTCTCATCGCTGTCGGAGTGGCTAGCTCGTGGAATCCGGTCGGTTGGGCCATTCTTGCCGCAGTTGTCGTCATTGGAGTCGTTTCCCTTGGCATTCTCTATGCCAAGAAGCACAAAAGCAGCAACGCGGGCTCAGGAAGCAAACCTCGAGCTGAGCGGCCCAAATCAACCCCGCAGCAGATCGACAAAGCTGCAACTAAAGCTGGGTACAAGAAGACCAGCCAAATTTCTGAGGGGCAAGCGGTCTACAAAAAAGGACGAGAATACATTTCCTATGACCGTTTGGGGCACAAGGGTGCCTTTTGGAAGAAGGGGCCGACCGTAAGTGGTCTAAAAAATCCTTCAACGCGTACTGGCTCCTTCGCCAAGGACACGAAGAGACGAGTAGCAAATTGACCGACACGTCTTATGGGCTATATCGCTGGGCGGTCCAGCTTCCGGGAGACACGAACGATCGCACACTCGAAGCCGTACGCGACGGTCAACGTCCCGAAGATACTGGATGGTCGACCAGCGGTCCGAGAGATTCATTAAAACTGGTTTTTGACAGAGGCTCGAGTGCCCTGCTCCAGCACGTTTTACGAGAGAAATTCTCCACACCGTCTCAGGGCGAGATGGGGCGTCTCAGACGAGAATTAGCCAATGGCATTGCCGCCTCTCTATCACAGACGAAGCCTAGATCTCAGGTCTCTTCGAAGACAGAGGAAAGCGATTTTTTTGAGGTTGTTACTTGGGCTCTCATCGACGTGCCAGATGGGTCTACCGCCACAGCACTCAAGGAACGTGCAGATGGTGCGTCCCAAGGTTCCCTGTCACGGGTAATTGATCCGTTCAAGACGTTCTTTATCAGTCTCGATGACACATCGTCAGTTGCCCTGCGCAAAATGGTTCTACAGCAGACGACAGAGCTCGAAGGCCTGAGAGACCTGCTAATTCAGAATTTGCAAGAGTTCCTAATTGAGTCGGGTGTCTCTTAAGACAACTAGCTTGACCGATCGATACATGCTGGATTAAACCTCTCCGTCGTGCCGAGCGCGCCGAGTCCGATCCCTTGATCGGAGGGGCCGTTAGAGCGCGTTGTAGCTACCTCGTGTGGAGGTGTGCGGTGACGGCGGCCTGCCATGACGGGCGGCAGGTCTGTTCGTCGGCCGCGGTCTAGAAGAGGCCGAATCAAGAAAGGACCCCGCTGAGATAGCGAGGCCCTTCCCCGTGGGTGATGATCCGTCAGCAGTCCGGAAGGTAGTCCAGGTTGTTCCGTCCGGTCGAGTCCGGGTTTGTTGTCAGGTAGTCCTTCAGCCCACGGGTGCCGACTCGCACGTACGTAGTCTGCCCTCCCGCGGAAACGGAGTAAGCCTTTGAGTCTGCTTCGATCTTGGCTATTGCCTCGGACTTCGTGTGGCTCCATGACGCTCCGCAGAGGCCGGTGATGTCGCCATCCTGGTCTTTCTTGCTCTTCGTGACTTCCTGGGTCATGGCCAACTCCTTTGTCGCCGAGGTCGCCGGGTGCTACCTCAAGTCGGACTGTCGCAGGCATGGCTGGAATATCGCTGACATAGCTGAGGAAGGGTCGACCGACCGCCTTTTCCCAGGGCGGCCCTTGCTCGGAAGAAGTGTTGCCATGGGTATACCCCAGCGCTACGGTCTCTCGAGGGTGCGGCGCGCGTGGCGGTAGGGCGTGGTTGAAGCCTTTCGCCTCAGGTCTGTGTCAGGGTCTAGGGATGGTGCAGCACAAAACGCAGGTCGTGGCATATGTCCGGGTGAGCTCGGTCGATCAGAACCTGGGCCGGCAGCTCGAGGCCGTCGGCGAGGTCGACCGTGTCTTTGAAGAGAAGGTCTCGGGCGGATCAAGGGCGGACCGGGTCGCGCTCATCGACTGCATCCGGTACGTCCGCGAGGGCGACGTCGTCAAGGTCGCGTCGATGGACCGGCTCGCCCGGTCGCTCGGGGACCTTCGGGAAATCGTGGACGAGATCACGAGCAAGGGTGCCTCGGTGGTGTTCGTGAAAGAGCAGCAGACCTACAGCCGGGACACCGACGATGCGATCGGCCGGCTGATGCTGAACCTACTGGGGGCGTTCGCAGAGTTCGAGCGGACCCTGATCCGGGAGCGGCAGCGAGAGGGCATCCGGCTCGCGCAGGCGGCCGGGAAGTACAAAGGCCGCTCCAAGAAGTTGTCCGATGAACAGGTGGCTGAGGCCCGCTGCCTGATCGAGTCGGGTGTGCCCAAAGCGAAGATTGCGCGGGACCTGCAGATTGACCGGACGACGCTGTACCGGGCACTTGTAGTCAAGTTGTCGGAGTGACCCTGGGGTGAGGGGAATGGCCGCGTCGTGTAGGAGCAGAAATGGAGTTCCGGGATGCACCGTTTGTTACTTTATGGCGGTTAGCGGCGGCGAAGGTGGTCGATGATGGCTGCTTGCCACGACTGGCCGTAGGTGGTCGTACCGGAGGGACCGGTGATGATGAATTGACCGTTGTGGTAGCGCAGGCGGCCCTGTCCGATGCGCTGATCGCCTAGATGCTCGGTGATGAGCCAGGCGTTCGGTGCTTCGTAGCTGAGGCTGAATGGGAACGGTATCTGCGTCATTCTCCCCATCAGAGGTGGTTCAGAGGGAGTCGCGGGAAGTGATGGTAATGGGTCAAATCTGGGCAAGGTCACGGTGTTGGTCCTGCAGGAGAGGTCGTGGGTGAAAGTGGGTCACGCCTGCGCTACCGGATCAGGAGAGCGACACAGGCGCGACCCGTGACCGGTAACCAGCCGGAACACCCTCGAAGGCTAACCCTGAACGACAACTCGGTCTACTTTTCTTCCGCTTATCTACGTTTAGGCGTGTCGACGAAGTCGAGTCAGAAAAAATTTGGGGAGTCGTCAACTCCGTTGGTGTTACTCGGGTTGTTTCAGGTGCCGGTGACGATCCCTTAACGGGAGAACCCCCTCTCGTACGGGATACGAGAGGGGGCCCACCGGGATCACCGGCCCCGAGTAGGGCAAGGTCGGTGCGTCGTCACGGAGACGACCCGGGAGGTGTTACTCCGTGGCGGCGGTGATCTTCGCGACGCCGACGAGCATCTCGTCTTGGACGGCGTCGGTCTTGAAGGTCTGGTTCAGCAGGTCGGCGGCGTCGGGGCTGATGTGGACGGTGGTGCCCTCGAGGACGGCGTTGGTGCCTTCCATCTGGATGGGCTTGAGGGTGCCGCCCCAGAGGTTGAAGAGGTAGGCGTCCTCGGCGGCGACGGTGCCGTTGGCGGTGACGGTGCCGTAGAGCTTGCTCTCGCCCGGGTCGATGCGGAAGTCGGTGAGTTCGACGACGGTGCCGTCGGCGGCGGTGAGGCTGATGCCGGAGCCGTCGTGGTCGATCTCGCCCTGGACGTAGGGGCGCACGTCGCTGTCGGGGCCGTAGTAGTCGACGTTGCCGCCGGTGATCGGGAACGCGAACGTGCCGTCGGTGAAGGTCGCGGTGCCGACGACACCGGGCGTCAGGCCGAGCGAGGTGAGGGCGTCGACGAAGGACTGGTCGACGGCGACCTGGGTGTCGACACCGTTGCTGAGGTCGGCGATCGACGCGGCGGGCGTCGAGGCGGCGCTGGGCTCGGACGAGGACGAGCTCGACGAGGACGACGTGTCGGAGGACGAACCGGAGTCCATCGAGCAGGCCGCGAGGCCGAAGACGAGGGCGCTGGAGGCGACGAGGCCGAGGGCGGACTTGGTGAGGGTCTTGCGGGTGATGTTCATGGTGGTGCTCCTTATCGTTGTCCCGGTGGGGAGTTGATAAGGGTTCGCCGCCAATGCTGGATGGGATTGGTGCGTTACCTGAACGTGATGTGGGCAAAATCTTGTGCACCGATCATTGGCCGTTCATCGGGACACCTGCTCGGGCCTAATTCGGTTTGTTGAGGTCAAGTGGGGCCTGGCCTGCGGATTCGCGTATGCCTGTCCCGCAAAAATGCCCGGTGACGGGGGTCTAAACGCTACAGTCGGTGGATGCTCATCGGATACGCCCGCGTCTCGACCTCGGGACAGGATCTGGCAGCACAACGTGATGGTCTTGCAGCACTGGGTGTTGACGATCAACACGTGCATGTTGACCACGGCTTGTCGGGCACAACTCGAGCCCGGCCGGGCCTTCGCGAGGCCCTCGCTGCCTGCCGTGCCGGCGACGTCCTGGTCGTCACAAAGCTCGACCGTCTCGCACGGTCACTGCGCGACGCGACCGACATCGCGGACGAGCTGACGAAAAAGGGTGTCGCGCTCAACCTCGGGGGGCGGTCTACGACCCCACCGACCCCGTCGGCCGGCTCCTTTTCAACGTCCTTGGCATGGTCGCCGAGTTCGAGGCCGACCTCATCCGTGCCCGAACCCGGGAGGGCATGGCGATCGCGAAGGCCGCCGGCAAGCTCCGTGGCCGCAAGCCCAAGCTGACCGCCTCTGAGGAGAAGCACCTCGTGCAGCTGCACCGCACCGGCGCCCACACCACGAGCGAGATCGCGGAGCTGTTCGGTGTCGCCCGCTCGACGGTCTACTGCGCAATCCAGAGGGGAGCGCAGGCATGAGGAACTTTTCTGGCGAGGCAGGATTTGCGTCGGGACGACTACGCACGAGTGCGCCCCGTCGAAGACTCATCGAACAGATCTGCCGGTAGTGGGAGATAAGGGCTATAGTCGGAGTCGCAGACCCCCTCCGCGCACGCGGGCCAAGGGGGTCTAGCTGTGTCCGGACTTAGATCTGTTGTGGCCTGCGCGCAAGGTCACGCTCAGCAAGGTACTTTTCGTACCACTGCTGGGCGAACTGGTTGCTGTCGTGCTGATCGAGATATGCGTTCGCGCTCCAGGCGACCAAATCAGCCATCTGCTCCAGCTGCGACTGTCGCGAGTCAAGATGGATGGCGTCCTCAATGACTCGCCGCTTATCGAGCTTGAGCGACCGGTGCGTCGATCGATACGTGGGATCGGACCCATCGCCGTCCATGAAGATCATGGCCAACGAGTTCGACTGCTCGAGCTCCTGTTCGACTCGAGAAACTAACGCCTGGTACGTGCGCTGTCGTGTCTCCGCAAAATCTTCAGGCCGACCGCGCCGATAGACAGCCCCGGCGCGCAATCCCTGCGCGCACCGCAGCGTCTCGAGGCACTCCTCCGCGACCTCGCGGCCAAAGTCCTTCCAGAAGTCCACGCCTTCGTGTCTGTGTCGATCCGGGAACTTTCGCGAGATCCTGCCCCGCCCATTGACGTAATCAACTGTGTGCAGCTCCTGAGTGACCGGGATCCCCGAGTCGCGCCAGAGCCGCTTCCGCAGATCGAGCCAGTCCCGCAGCACCCCTGCCCATCTGTCCGGAGCGAACTCCACCCACCCGTAGACGACCAGCCCCGATTGCGGTCGCCCCGAGTCATCGACGTAGATGAGGCGATCAAGTCCTGGCACAACACCATTCTTGCAACCCCTGGACTTGATCTCGGCAGACCCTGGTCCGGCTCACTGAACAAGTCGCCCGCGGGTGACCAAGATTGCCTCGCAATGGGTGCAGAGCTGTGAGGTCATCTAATTCAGCCCAGTATCAAGGCGCTCGAAGTAGGTCTAGCCTCATGCCTCCTACTCTGACCCGGCCTGCTGGCGTTCTCGAGCATCAATTACGAGTTCGGCAATCTCTTCCGCTATGTCGCTGATCGGAGTGTCACTGGTTGACCGAGCGAACTTGTCGGCCAGGGATGGACTGTGCGCCGCAACGGCAGCGTGGTCGACGTTATGCCAGACCGGCAGCAGGTTCTGTTCACCCCCTACCGTGAGGGTGACAATGCCGTCGAGTTCATACTGCGGCCATCCCTTTGCGAAGTAAGCATCACTGAACACGACCGCAGCGAAACGGCTGCTTCGCAGACCTCGATCGATGCGACGTCGAAGACTGTCACCGATCCTGAGCTCTGCTCTGTCGAGCCATACCGATACTCCGCGGTCCTGAAGCGCTTGCGCCAGAGGCAGAGCGACGTCGGTCTTGTCCTCGCTCGCATGGGAAAGGAAGACGTCCCAAGTGCGTCCGTCGAAGTCCCCCTCTGATTCGGGCGGAAGCGGGCGCCGAACGGAGACCTGTCCAGAGACCCTGCCTTCCGGCGCGCTTCGATACTCAGGAAGGTTCCCGCGCGGCGGCGGCTCAACGGCGATCGTGGCGTTGATCCGACCGGGGGCGCCCCCGAGGTCAATTGCGAGATACCAGTGGCCATTGGAAGGCACAGTAAGTCGCGCCGGGCTCTTCTTGATGAGTCCGCCGGTATACCGAAAACGGCCACCGCGACTGGCCGCATAAATGCGATAGTTCGATGAATCCATTAGCAAGACATTGGCCTGCTGCCGAAGGGTGACGACGACCGTCGCTCCCTTCTTTTGCTGCCCGAGATCCTTCTTCAGATGCTCCATGTTGTGAGCCTACGTGCGACCTCTGACCATGCCCATTGCTAACGGTGCCTGCCCGGTAGGGGATACCAGAGCGGACAGTGACAATGGGCATGCGCGGACAAACCGGTGAGCGACGGTGGTTCCGCGGAGGCCACATCGCTTACAGCGTCACTGAGCCTGGCTAGGCGGAGTCGTTCACGCGCTTCCAAGCAAGCTCCAAGGCCCCGAAAACGATATTGGGGATGACCACGGTCACCGTCCTGCCCAAGATCACCGCGGTGACCACGGTCTCCTTACCCTCTGTGACACGGGAGACGACCTCAAAGTCGCTAGGAACTACCCGCTTCATCTCTAGGGGTTCACACGAACTCGCTGGCGCGGCGCCCCACAGCAGAAAACCGTGGTCGACCTCGGCCGCGTAGGAGATGCCGTGCACCGTCCACTTCGAGCTGAAAGTCACCCTCAATCATAAAGCCGCTTCAAGCGTCGATCGCGATCGACGCTGCCCGATAGACGATCGTTGAGCGGGAGACACGGTGAGATGGAATGGCTAGCGTGAGGTCATGACTCACGCAGTAGTGACTGGTGCCTCTCGTGGGCTGGGGCTCGTTGTGTCCATCGAGCTAGCGCGGCGGGGCTGGACCGTCTTCGCCGGCGCCAGGCGGCCCGCCGATCTACACCCTCGCCTTGCCGAGCTGCGGGAACAAGAGGGCGAGTCCTTCGACATCAGGCCTGTCGCTCTTGACGTAACTTCGGATGCGTCGGTCCGGGCTGCTGTCCAGACGATCGCCGACCAGACGGGGCATATCGACGTCGTCGTCAACAACGCAGGTGTCCCTGGCACCTGGGCCGCGCCCGAAGATGTCGGCCCGGACGACTTCGCGGCCGTCCTCGAGACCAACGTCCTCGGACCGGTCCGGGCCTCTCGAGCATTTCTGCCCTTGCTCCGCGAGAGTGCTCAGCCCCGGCTCGTGTTCGTCTCCTCCGGAATGGGGTCCTTTGCGTCGCAGACCACCGACCCTGCGTTCCGGGAAATTGCGCACGTGCCCTATCCGGCGTCCAAGGCTGCACTGAACATGATTGCCGTCCAGTACGCCAAGGCTCTTCCCGACATCATCGTGACGGCCGTTGATCCAGGGCTGACGGCTACAGAGTTCACCGCAGGGTCAGGCCACTCCGTAGATGAGGGTGCGGCGCCAATCCTGGCCGCGGCACTCAACGTTGAGGGGCCGTCTGGCCGCTTCTTGAACGGGGCCGGACCTGCGGGCTGGTAGATGAATTGCCTCTTCGCCGCAAATGTCCGATAGCCGATCGTGCACTGGGAGCCGAGTCGACGTGGAGTCCTGATCTCTACGCGGGGGTCCCGTCGATCGCCCTCGCCGTCTCAATCGGGGGATCGGCATACTGAGGTCGTGCCGATCCCGCCCCATCACGAAGCCGTGTTCCGGCGGCTGACCGACGCGGCCAGGAAGACCTTCGGGACAGACCACGTCTCCGTGACCCTGCTCGCTCCCGACACAGATCGCCTGCCGTTCCTGGAAGTTCCCGGCCTGTCATTTATCGGCGAACAATGGATCGTCGTCGACTTCGCCACCGGTCGAAGACTAGAGCTCGAGTGGAACCAAGCCGGGGTAGACCGCGCGATCAGTCTGCTCGAACGACGGCAGCGGAGGATGGCCATCGACAAGACCGCCTCGGAAGGCCTGCCGGGCTGGATCGAGTCACTCGTCGGCACTCGCGGCCGGGTGACGGTCCACGCTCCGGTTGCTGAGTTCGACCTGGTGGTGCGGGTGGTTCCCGATCGGGGTTTCGCTTTGCCCTTCTCCGTTCACGTGCGGCATGACGGCAATGTTGTGGTCGAGGGCTCGCAGCTTCACTGGTGGACGTTCGGCGCCGGGCGCAGTGACGATGACGGCATGGCGGCAGCGAAGGACCTCATCGAACAGGTTGTGCTCTACGGCGGCAGCATCAGACGCACATGGCGAGGCGTCACCTTGCTCGATGAACACGGTGACTACTTCTCAGGGCCAATTTCGGGGCCGAGGCTGCCGTTCCGGCCCCAACGCCTCCACTTTCGCGCCTACGGCTAGCTTCATCCCGCCCCCATAGAACGCATGACGTCCAGCTAAGGTGTTCCGCATCTTCGACGGCCGCCCGTTAGGGGATCGAGCAGCGGGCGCGAGTCGACTAGGTCAGTGGGTCCGGAGCTGATCTGACTACTTTCGAGTCATGCCCGATCGCCCGCTACCGCCCGCCCCAAGTGAGCAGCATCAACTGCGGCGGTACCTGGAAGCTGCCGTCCAGGAGTGGGGCGTGACGTACTGGCACGAAGACCGAAACTGGACCTCGGCTAATGGTCGCGAAGTCGTCTGCGGATGGGGGACCTACATCGACCGGGGGTCCCAGCGGGTGCCGATCAAGGTCTGGTTCGACGGACTTGACCATGACATCGCGATCTACGGTGAGCATCGGCGCAAGGACGAGTACGCCGAGTGGCAAGACCTCGCGGTCATGTCCACCGTGCTTGACGAAGTGATCAATGTTCTCGATCGGATGCGGCAGCCCGTCCGGTAGGGGATGGCTTACCAGGGCTCAGCGAGGCCTGTTTCCAAGCAGCGCAGCGACGAACGCAGCATCTTCTGGAGCTGGCCTAGTTCCTGCGAGCTCCATCTGTTCAGCGCGTTCGAGCGGCTGTCATCGGTGAGGTACGGGAACTGTCGTTCGACCAGTTTGTCGTAGACGGCTTGCGCGGCCCTGGATCGCGACCGGGGGAGGTGCAGTGAGTGGCGGACATCGTCGGCCAAGTTGATGCAGGTGAGGGCCGCCTCCTCGTCGAGCTTGTTCACCTTGCGATCGAGGTAGTCCTTGACCCCACGCACGTCGACGATGCTGAGGGCCTCCGGTGGGCCGCTCGGCCAGGACTGCTGCTCCGCATGGCGACGTGCCGCGTCTTCGGTGGGGAAGGTCTCGACGAGGGTGGCTTGGGTTGCGACGGCATCTCGTGTCTCGTCGTCGATGTCCTGTCCCCACCAGATGAAGCGGGGGCGAGGGCCGAGATCGACCCGGACAGGCCGCCCGTCATGTATGCGCATCTCCTTGGTCTACAGGTGTCGAAGCAACGCTGCCTAATGCTGCAGGGAGGTATTTGCGCATCTTCGTAGATGGAGAAGGAGCGCCTCGGCTTTCGCAGAGTGTCGTTGTCTCGATAGGGGATCGGTCACTGGGATGCTCCGGGGTCGTATCTAACGGGCACTGACTCCTACGGCTTTGCCCGCGGCCAAGAAAAACGTTGAGTGTTCGGTTTGAGCCCAAGGGGTTGAACCGGCTCGGAGGAGCACGCGCCAAGGCTCAGACAACGATGATGGCGTCACCGTTCCAGATCTGGAAGCTCTCGTACTGCACCGAATCATCGACGGCCTCTAATGCACGACTGTCTCCGAACTCGATGCGAATCGCATCTTTCGACAGACGGTAGGCGTTGGTCACATTCATGGACAGCAGCGCGACAACATCGGCGGCACCAGCAGGAGTCTCGTCATAAACGAGAACGCTTCCGGCCTTGTCGATCCGGTAGACCGACTCGATGGACAACCGCACCCGCTCATCGAAACGCAGCTGGAGTTGAAACTGGCCGAAAGATACGGATTCGAGCCTCCTGTCGAGAAGAAACGACAGGTCGATATCGACGGGAACGCCATACATGCGGCAAGCCTAGTTTGCGGCGGGACGGTCTTCACTAGAGCCGATCTGATGCCCGATAGCCGATCGTTACCAGGGTGTGGCGGCCGTTCACGTGGATGCATCGAGGAGGTCGATTGCCGGTTATGGGCTGTCGCTTCGGTCTGAAAACAGGAATCAGGCTTCAAGTGCCTTTCGCCGTTTCGATGAATTGCTTAAGCGAGCGAGGTCTCCCCACTTGTCAGCGGCACGCAAGACGCCGAGAGCGAGCATGACGAGGAAGACGATGGCCACGACGACCCCGAGTAAGGGGCTGACGGTGCTGCCGTAGACGGTGTCGGTTCCCCCGAGGACGGAGTTCGGGATTGCGTAGGAGATACCGTCGGGTCCCACCGCTCCGCTGAGGACGACGCCGCTGTAAGTCAACTTCTTGTCGTCGCTGATCCAAGTCCCGACGCTTTTGCAGCCGAGTCGGCCAATGAACTCGCAGCTCTCTTCAGTGTAAGTGCCTGTCACACGTGGCTGAGTCGAGTCATAGACCGAGAACGCGAGAAGTATCCCGAGGAGTAGCGCGGCCAGGGCTGCGCAGACGTAAACCGTCAGATGCCATGACCGTGTCAGGGGACGAGCGCGACGGCGAGTGTCATCGGGTTGCCGGTGCCTTGGGTGGTAGGGCGCACTGTCTGCATCTGAAGGAGAGGCGTGGATCACGAACGCCAGCGTGCCATACGCATAGCTCGTGCCTGCGTGTGTGCCCGGTAGGGGATCGGCTATCAGACGCTTAGGCCGTTGTGCTCGACGCGGCTTATGCCCCTAGGCAAGTGGCGGAACAAAGCAGGGCCCGACCATCGGCTGATGGTCGGGCCCTGCTGTGAGGGGATGCTCGGGTCAGCCCTTCACATTTCGCGGGTCATTGCCCGGCGCGATTGTGTCCTTCGCTCGCACTTGGCCCTGCCGATCGTGGACGGAGAGTTCCCCGCCACCCTGGTTGCCGATGATCTGCCGCGCGCGATCGATCGCCGCAGCCTGGGTGTCGGTGTGTGCCGAGGCGCGCGTTCCACCGCCTCGCACGTCCCAACCCCCGTTCGGGTTGGGTACTACGTTCCTGTTCGTGCTCATGTTCACCTCCTTTGTCACGACCAAAATAGACTAAATGATTGAAGCTCAACATAAAACAGGCCGCGTGGCGAATTACGGTCACGTGAACGTATGCGGCCGACACGCGGCCGTTTGACGATGGTTCTCCGGGGCTCTGTCTGGTCAGCAAGGCTATGGGTCGAGCTGCAGCAGCTGACCGATGGTGCAGTCGAGGGCGTCGCAGATGGCTTCCAGGGTGCTGAAGCGGATGGCCTTGGCGTGGCCGTTCTTGAGGATCGAGAGGTTGACCGTGGTCACTCCCACTCTTTGGGAGAGTTCGACGAGGGTCATGCCGCGATCGTTGAGGAGTGACTCGAGGTGGCATGTGACGCGGCCGGTCACACGAGGCCGGAACTGTCGTTCTGATATTTGGCACCGGTTCTGAACACGGCTGCGAGGGCTGCCAAGACAACGGCGACGTAGATCGGCCAGAACGGCACCGATGCCGCGTAGCCATTGCCGATGAATGTTCCCTCGAAGGCGGGCTCGCTGAAGGCGATGTGAGGTTGCGAGATCTCGCTCACGACCTTGAGGACACTTGCGCCTTCGAAACCGACGAAGACGACTATGGCTAGGGCGATGAGGGCTCGGGAGCACGCCCGAGCAAAGGGCGCTCCGGAGCCGATCGTGCGAACGAGGATGAAGACGCACAACGCCACACCGAAGATCGTCAGCGCGGAGACCAGGGCGCTTGCACCTTCGAGAACGAGAGTCGACACGGGAAGGTCTTTGACCGTGCCGGTCATCTGAGTGATGGCCGACGTGGTACCGACGACTACCGAAGGGGCACCGTCCGGAGCTGAGCCCGCGACTTCGCGAATAGGGGCCGTTGTGTTCCAGGTGTATTCCACTCCGGATGATCGGTCGTTCAACCGACCAACGAGAGTGGCGATGGCAATGCAGGCCTGGCCGAGAGCGGCCAGCATCGCCCCGAGGGACAAGACAAAAACGAAGCTGATGGAGCTCTTTTGAGTGAGTGCCCTGGCGGGCGGATCAGGCAAGGTCATAAATCGCAGCGTAACGATAAACGTTGTGCCGTTCCGGTCCCAGTATGAGGGCCGTGGGTCGTGTCTTGGCGACATGCTGTTGGGGCCGCAGTCAAGATCGTCCGGCTTGAGCTTGCGCAGCCCTGCCCGCCTCTCTGAGTCGAGGCCTCTTGTCCCGACAGACGATCGGCTATGGGACACCTGCCGACCCCGAGGGTCAGGAGAGCGGCTCACGAGTCTTTCGCTGGAGGCCTCGAGCTCGTCTCAGAACCGTGGAGCAGGAAGAGTGCCCGAACTGTCAGCGCTACTCCTCCAAGGAGAAGGCCCGACGCTATGAGGGAAAGCCAAGACGGCCCGTCCGCGAAAGTGCGCACGAAGAGAAGAACAACCCCCACTAGCGACAAGAAGGAAACGGCCAAAAGGTACTTTCGCAATGACGCCATGAGTGTCCAATCGTTTTGCGTGAGAACCTACCGAGCAACTAACCATCGGGCCGCGCAACCGACGAATGCTTGTCCGTTGACCGATCGCTTATAGGGCCGAGGTTACGGTCGTCGGGAGCTCAGCCAGCCCTGCCACCAGCGGCCATGTCTGCGCGCCCCTCCGGGGGCGGCCCAGTCGAAGGGTCGGAGGCCCTGCTGCTTCCTCTCCTCGTCGATGCGATGCTCCAGGTCTTCAGACCAAGCGTCGAGGGCAGCGAGGTAGTCAGCGCGTTCAGTGCTCCAGGCCACGTCTAGCTCGTCGGTGAGGAGGTCGATGAGACCGCCGCCGTCTGGGTTCAATCGGTCCTCGCATCCGGAGACGAGGAGGAAGGAACCGTCTTCCTTGAGGAGCTCGGTGGCCGGCAGTATGAGGTGATACTCGAACGGCGGAAGAAACGGGACCTGGTCGCACTCCGCGACAACCCAGCAGCCCGCGTAGTCACCCCGCCCGATGCGTCCGCCGATACCTGCGTCAGGCCATGTCTCGAAACGTGGCACGGCAACGCTTCGCGGGATGCCCGGCCCTGTATCACCTGACGTGGGCGGGCTTCCCGGCTGCAGTTGCCGTCTGCGGAAGATCACGTCTCATCATCCTCCATCTTGCGGGACGAGCCGCAGCTCTGGACCTGCTTGCGCTGCCCGATAGCCGATCGCTGGCTGCAACGCGAGTTCTCTCTAGATGCGAGGCAACAACACCATGCCGACGAAAAAGGTCGCGATTACAGCTAGGGCAGATAGGGCTAGGACAATCTTGTTGTCTCGAACGACCTTCTTGTCGGGCGTTTGGCCGGCTGCTTGGGACCTGCGACCTCGAACCAGTCGAACGATCGACCACGCGAAGAATGCCAATGACACGATGGCAACACTGCTCAGCATCTGTTGAGAATGGCAGACGCAGAGATGCGCAGCCGCAGAATGCCTGTCGGGTAGGCCGATAGGGGATCCTCTTCCGTGCGAATGGAAGTGGCGCGGACGCCCAGTTGCCCTCAATGGTGCCGGGAAGGTTCAGTATCAGCGTCTCAGGTTGGTGAGCCACCGCACGAACCGTCCCGACTCTTCCTTTGGGGGATTTGGCGTCACTTCCCAGCTGAACGGCGGCAAGCCTTTCTGCTCCCGTTGCTCGTCTACTTCTCGCTGGAACGCCTCATTCCACGCGGCGTCAGCGGCCAGGAAGTCGTCGTGGTCGATGCTCCAGGTCACGTCCAGCTCTTCGGTCAGGAGGTCGATCAGGCCCCCTCCGTCAGGTCTCTCTTCGTCGCTGCATCCTGAGACGAGAAGAGGTGACCCGTCATCTCGGAGCAGCTCATCTTCCAGCGCGATCAGGTGGTAGCCGAATGGTGGAACGAACGGGGTGTCATCACACCAGGCGATGACCCACTCGCCTGCGTGATCCCCACGTCCGATCCGTCCGGCGATACCGTCAGCTGGCCAGGTCGCAAAGCTAGGAACGCTGGTGCTTCGGGGAATGACTGGTTCGGGGGGGACGGGCATAATGGGGCGGGGCTTGCGGAAGATCATGGTTCATGATGCGTTACCAAGCCGGAGAACCGCGGCGCAGGGGACAAAGCCGTCCCGTTGGACGATCCTCTGCCGGGCTCAGAGCTTTTGCCGCATCTGCTGTGAGGCGAACCCCTTGAGGGATGCGAACGAGGAGACAAGATGAACGTGCTTGAGGACATCAAGGTTTGGGGGATGTTGCCCCGCGAGATCGCCTACATCTGTTTCAGTGCGGTCGTCACCCTCACTGGTCTGGTGACTGTGGCCGGTCTGATCCTCGGCTTGTGGTGGATGTTCATCGGATCGGCCTTGGGAGCCGCGGTCGCAGCGCTCTTGTTCAAGCTCTCTCTTCATTTGAAGGAGATCGCTTATCTGCAGTTCGAAGAGAGCCGATCGCAGGTCTCGGACTAGACGGAGGGCGGGCGTGGCGATGGATCTCGAGGCGTCCCGATAGCCGATCGTTGGCCGGCCGCGGAAAAGAATTGGAGCTTTAGGTGACTTTATCCAAACCTCCTAAACCCGACATCAGTGTGAAAAGCCAATGGCCCACAGTGTCCCGGTAGCCGATACCTCAGCGAGGTCGGCTCCGTGCGGCCCTTCCGAGAGGCCAGAGGTCTCGAAGCTGGTGGGATGGTCAGCCCACGCAAGGTCTTGGTGGCCGTTCGGTCACCAAGATCCCGGGAGGGTTCTAATCTCGGCCTATGACTGTGTTCTGGCCCGCGTTTATAGGCGGAGTCGTCCTCTTGATCGCCGGCGTACTCATCTTCCTGAAGTCCGGGTCTATCGCTACTGGAATGAGAAGCATGAGCGGCCGCGTTCCGGGGCGTGAAGCTTTCGACGGTTCTTACACCACACGCAACGCGAGGATCACTGGCGTTGCGTTCGCATTGGGTGGTGTGCTTGCGATCATCCTGAGCTTGCTGGACCTCAACTGGTAGACAAGTGTCCCGATAGGCGATGGTGCAGCGGCCATTTCGGCTCATGGGGGACGCGAAGGAGTCCGGTTCGGTGGCCTTGGGGGTTGCTTGAATTCTCTAGTGTTGCGGCATGGCTGACCTCCCGTCGATGGAAACACTCGCGGAGCTATCCACACATTGGGGTCAGCGTTGGTCGCCGGCGCCGCCTGGTTCGGTGGAGGACTACCGCTTCGGCAGTGGGGTCCTCTTGGAGTTCGACAGGCTCCCGACCTTGCATCAGCATGCCGAGCAGGCCATGCAATACGCCGAGATCATCTTCCGCGACCTGACGCTTCTTCGAGCCCTGAAGCAAGGCGCAACCGACGCCAGCGTCTTCGTCTCGACCTTTGCATGGTCTCGTGGACCGGAGCCTGGAGATCGTGACTCTTGGCTCAAGCGTTTCTTCCCGGCACGCCTTTGGCACTCGGACATCAGCGCGACGTGGATGGCCGATCCAGACTGTCCCGAAGAGCTTCCTATTTACGAGCACGCGTACGTTACCCAGCTCGGACTAGACGATCCTGGCCTTGCAGCCGCGTTGGCGCTTTCCTCAGGGATGGATGGGGAATCGTTGGCGATCTACCCGTCAGATGCGTCGTGGGTGTTCACCCTCAAGGAGGACGGGGCCTTTGTCCGGACTGACGGGGACAGAGCTGCTGAATTGGTGGCTCAGTTCCCTGAATGGGTCGGGCGGGCAACCCGTGTGAGGCCATCGAATGCCCGCTTGGAAGATCAACGCGACTGGCAGATCGATTTCTCGTATCTCGACGAGCGGACTGCTTCGCGCATCTTGGACATGGCAGAGACCCAGGGGCTTCTGGAATGGCCAGCAGGTGGACGCCTCGTTGATCCTCGAGACGATCACATGCTGGCCCTGTCTCGAGAGCAGGGGCAGCGCCTCCGAGTGCTCGCTACTGACGCGCCGGGCCTCGTCGTGGACGACTTCACGGGCGAAGGTCGCGAGATGACCCCGGCCATGGTGCGGGAGGAAATCGAAGAAGGACAGGACCCCTTGGCGGGTCTCGATGAGTTCATCGACGAGGAGGCCTACCGTCATCCCGCCGAAGCCAAAGACGGCCATCTTCCGAAGCGGTTCTGGAGCCCACGGCACAGTTACGACGGCATCGACGGATCGGATCTCGCGTCTACCTGAAACACGCAAAAGTTCGAAGGCCCGCCGTCCCAAAAGGGGATCGCCGACCGGGTAGGGGTTGACCGACACGGCGCTGACAAAGGTTGGTGCCTGGGTCGCGTCAGTGTCGTGCTTCGTCCAGTCCGTCGAGATGCAACTCGACGAGTGCCAGGACCTGTTCGGCCGATCGCGTTGAGGGGTCCCACGTGTGCTGAATCGCGAGTCCGTCGACGAGTGCATGGAGACGATCGGCTTCAAAGGTCCGGTCAAGATCAGGACGAAGGGTCCCCGCCTCCGCCATGATGTGGATGGCGCGCTCACAGATCCGGCCGACCCCGTCATTCAGGCGGCGTGCGCTGCGGGCGAGGTTCTCATCGGTCCGCGAGAGTACGCCGAGCTGCACCTGCGCCAGGATCTCGGCGGTGCGTTCGTGATCCAGGGGCAGGACCTGCGCCAGGACGTCGAGGGCGAGAGTCCGGCCGGTCGAGCGTAACGCCGCGAGTCGCGCGGTGACACGTTCCTCGATCGAGGTCAAACAGTGCTCGCGCAGGGCGTCCTGGGTCGGGAAGAGTCGGCGGAGGGAGGCTGCGGCGATGCCGGCCTCGTCGGCGACGTTGCGTACCGACAGGGCGGCCAGGCCGTCGCGCTCGAGGAGCCGCAGGCACGCAGCCGTGATCAGGGCGCCCCGTTCCTCGAGATCGACGTGGCGTGGCATCCGGTCAGCCTACGACTGGTCCCGCGCTCGATGCGGCGGGCTTTCGTGGCCAGACGGTGTAGCTGAAGGCCCAGAGGATCTCGACCCCGATGACCACCCCGAGCACTACGAAGGTCCCCTGCAGGTCGGAGGTGCGCTCGGGTTCGTCGACGATGGCGATCAGCGCGCCGAGGATGCCTCCGGCGATCAGGGCGGCTGTCCCCGTCCGCAGCACGTCTCCCCAGCACTGCACGGTGTAGCGCCGTCCGGCGAGGCGTTCCGGGGCGGGGCCGTCGGCGAACCGGTGGGTGAAGCGGGTGTCCGCCCAGGCGATCATCCTGTGTCCGTAGGTGATCGACGTGCCGATGTAGATCGCCGCGAGGCCATGGTGCCAGGACGCGGTGGCGCCACCGAGCAGGTCGACTGCCACGAGAGCGAGCAGGATCACGTCGATGAGTGGCGCAGCGACCAGCAGTGCGGTGCTGAGCCGCGGGCGGTGGAGGATGTACCGTGCCGTCAGCCCGCCGAGGATCGCGACCCAGAAAGCGACTTCGCAGACGACGATGGCAATGAGGGTCACAGAGTCTCCATCCGTTTGAGTACAGGTGTACTCGAGCAGCATGGCATCGGATGCTCGCGGTGTCGATGGGTGATCGGCCAGGAGCCCTGCCTCGTGGACGCTCAGTCGGCGTGTTCGGGTGGCCACACCACGGCGAAGTACTCGAAGACGATCTCATCGAGCTCTGACCAGTCGGCGCCGCGGGCAGCGCTCGTCCGTTCCCAATACAGCCGGTGCTGGATCTGCCAGCTGCTCAACGTGCGATCGTCTTCTCCTTCCGCGCGGGCGAACGCGGCGTCGGCCCCGTCGAACGTGTCGATCCGCAGTTGCGTGCTCCGGATCACGATGCGAGGGACGCCGGCCCCGTCGCAGGCGATCCAGTGCGACCCGATGCGGGGGAGGGGGGCACCTCGATGGGTGAACTCCGAGACGAGCTCGGCGGTGGCTCGTTTGGTCCCGGAGAGGACGATTTGCAGCAGTTCGTCGGCGAGCTTCGCGGTGTCGCCGAAGTGCTCCACCGTGTAGTCGGAGTCAACGGCGTCCTGGTGTCGTCGCGATTGCGAGTAGTCCGACCACATGGCGGTCGCGGCTGCGAGGTCGGGGGCTGCGGCAGGGGTCGCGGCGGGAGTCTTGGTCATGGACTCGATCGTGTCAGAGAGTTCGGCAGTGGCGAGGTCAGGGCAAGAGCTACCCGATTCGCGTGCCAGATCGGGCGGACGGGACGCGTCCTCCAGGTGTGGCCTTCGCTAGAACGCGAGCTCGTGCTCGGCCGACGTCTGGAAGGCCTGGAGCATTCGCGCTCGGGTCGCTGACGTCGCCCTGGCCGCTGTCGCCGTGACGATGTCGATCGCGAGATCGGTCGCTTCGGCGAAGGATGGATCGGCGTAGGTATCGAGCCAGTCGCGGAACGGATGCTCGTCGTGGGACAGAGCATGGAGCCGCTGCCCGACGTCTCGGTACAACCAGTAGCAGGGGAGGAGCGCGGCGATGAGCTCGCCGTAGTCCCCGCCTGTCGCGACGTCGGCAAGGTGTCCGAGGTACGCGGTCGTCGCGTCACTCGGCAGAGTCCCGTCTGCGTCGGCGGGCGGGACCCCCCCCTCATGGAGCGCCATCTCGGCCGTGAGGGCCTCCTCGGCTCCGCCCGCCCAGAAAGGCCGGTCGGCGCTGGAAGGAGCGAGGCCGCCGGCCCGGCCGAGGGCTCGCGCGTACTCGCGCAGGTAGAGGGTGTCCTGTGCCAGGTACCACCTGAAGGCGGCCGTGGGCAGAGTCCCGTCGCCGAGCTGGCGAATGAACGCGAGATCGTCGATGGCGGTCCGCGTACCGCTGATGCTGCTCCACCAGCTGGACCTCACGTCGTCGGGGGTCGGTGCCGTGTCGAGACCACCGCGGGACCAGAGGCCGGCGAAATGGTGGACGGGGCCGTGACCCCGTCCCACGTCGAGTTCGTCGGCCCGTCGAAGGCTCTCTCCGAGCCACTCGGTGGCGTTCCGGACGGCTTCGGGCCAGCTGTCTCCGGCTGCGCGGCGGGGGGCGATCGCGGACGACAGCGAACAGCCTGTCCCGTGCGTGTTCTCTGTCAGGACGCGTGACGCGACGTATTCCGTGGCCGTTCCGTCCGGGTTGACGAGGGCGTCGCGAACGTCGGCGCCGTCGAGGTGGCCGCCCTTCGCGAGCACGATCACGTCGTGTCGTCGGGCGAGTTCACGAGCTTGTCCCAGCACTGCCTCCCACGTCGTGGCGGGGATGGTCCCGAGGAGATCCGCCAGTTCCGGCACGTTCGGCGTGACGAGGTCGGCGAGAGGTAGTAGTTCTTTCAGGGCCTGGCCGGCGGCGGCGTCGAGGAGGCGGTCGCCGCTCGTGGCGATCATCACCGGGTCGAGTACGACGACCGGCGGCTGGACCTCCAGCAGCCACGACGAAACGGTGGTGATCGTCTCGGCGTTCGCGAGCATGCCGATCTTGACCGCGTCGATCACGACGTCGTCGCTGACCGCCGTGAGCTGCTGGCCGAGGAACGGGGCCGGGGGTACATGGAGGGCCCTGACCCCCCGGGTGTTCTGAGCGACGAGGGCGGTGACCACGGCCATACCGTAGCCACCGTTGGCGCTGATGCTCTTGAGGTCCGCGTGGATGCCGGCGCCGCCGGTGGGGTCGGTTCCGGCGATGCTGAGCACGCGGGCGATGCCAGCGCTCATGAGCGTCCCGTCCATGCTTCGGCCAGACGCCTGGCTGCTCGCCGAGGGTCGGGATCGCCGCAGATCGACGACACGATCGCCACTCCTGCTGTTTTCCCGCACAGTTCGGCGATCTGGTCGTGGCCGATGCCTCCGATGGCCACGACCGGAACAGGGCTCTGGGCTGCGAGCTCTGCCAATCGGTCGACGCCGAGGGCGTTCTCGGCGTCGGGTTTGGTGTTCGTCAGCCAGACGGGCCCGATGCCGACGTAGTCGGCATGCTGTGCAGCCTGCTCGATCCGCGATGGGGTCGACGCGCTGACGCCGAGAAGGGCTTCCGGGCCGATGAGATCGCGTACGACATCGGCAGGCAGGTCCGACTGCCCCACGTTCACGCCGGAGACGCGGATGCCTCGGGCCCTCGCGGCGAGGAAGACATCGACACGGTCGTTGACCAGCACGGGGACGTGGATGGGAGTGACCTCGGAGATGGCTGCCACGAGATCGAGGAACTGGCCCGCCGGGGAGTCCTTCTCGCGGATCTGCACTGCGCTGACACCGCCGTCGACCGCGGCGGCGACGAGGTCGGGCAACTGGTGTCCGGCCCTCCGGGCGATGACCGTGTCCGTGACGAGATAGAGGGAGAGATCGGGGGTCACGACAGGGCCGCGCGATCGGCGACGGTCGCCGGATCGATGGCCGACAACGCGTCGAGGAGGTGGACGGCGAACGTGCCGGGGCCGGTCGAGCGCTCGGCGGCGACCTCTGCCGCGACGGTGTAGACCGTGACGGCGGCGACCGTCGCCTCGAAGGCGTCGTCGTGGACGGCCGCGAAGGCCGCCATGACCGCTCCGAGAACGCAACCGCCTCCGGTGACCCTCGTGAGCAGGGGGTGCCCGTTCGCGATGCGGACCGTGCGTTGTCCGTCCGTGACGAGATCGACCGGGCCGGAAATGGCGACGACCGTGCCCGCCGAGCGTGCCAGGACCGTCCCGTGTTCCAGGGCCTCGTCGGGGTGGTAAGAGCTGTCGACGCCCCGGCCTCCGGCTCCGCCACCGGCGAGTGCGAGGATCTCGGAGGCGTTGCCTCGCACGATCGTCGGCTGCTTGTCGAGAAGGCGATGCGCGAGGGCGGTGCGGACGGGAAGGGTGCCGATCGCGACGGGATCGAGCACCCACGGGGTCGATGCGTGGCGCGCCGCGTCCGCGGCCTCGAGGGCTGCGGCCATCTGGTCGCTGTGCGGGGTGCCGAGGTTGACGAGAAGACCGCCGGCGAGGGGGGCGAACAAGGCAGCCTCGACGGGGACGTCGACCATGGCGGGGGCTGCACCGAGCGCGAGGAGCGAGTTGGCGGTGACACCTGCCACGACGGAGTTCGTGATGCACTGCACGAGCGGTTCTCGTGCACGGAGTTCGTCGAGTGCGGCTTGGACGATTGGCAGAAGTGCAGGCGCGGTCGTCACGCGAGACATCCCTTCGCTAGTTCTAACTAGATCAGGTTCTACGGGTGTCATCTCAGCCCCTCATGAGGAGGGGCACCCCGTGTCACAGTGGCGCCATCCTGTCATGAATCCGGGACGTGATGACCACTGACGACGGCGTTCAGAGGCCTCTGATCATCGGAGACTCACCTCAGGACGCGCGGCGACGGGTTCCAAGCCAGCACGGCGTCTCGTAGTTCTTGCACCGATTTCTCGCTGTCGAGGCTCAACACCGGCTGGTCGAGCGAGTCGAGCCAGGCGTCGTGTGCGTGACGGCTTCTCCCCGCGAAGGCGGGATCGTCGTAGCCTGCAGCCCATTCGACGAACTCGGTCCATGCCGCGTGGTCGAAGTCGCCCCCGGCCCTCCGCCGAACTTCCCGGGCTTCCAGCCTGCGCAGCCGCTCACGGGGGCCGAGTGTGAGGAAGACCACCGCGTCACATTCCGCGACGATGGGCTCTCCCCACTCCATGACGGAGCCGGACAGGACCCACGCCTTCTTCGGGGCGAACAGCTCCCGCATCAAGGACACCCGAGACGCGGGCGCCCGCTTCTGGACGTAAGGCGGCTCCGTCGGTACGAAGAGGTAGTCGTCGGCGTCGGCATGCGGAACGGACCAATGCTCCGCCAGGGCTCGCCCGAGCGTCGTCGTCCCGCTGCCGCTGGCCCCGGTCACGTGGATCCTCGAAGGCTGCATGGCCTCATTCTCCGATGCGGCCGGTGGTGCACGGGCTTCGTGCGGAACCCCGGGGGTGTGTCGAGATCGTTGGCGGTCCTCTCGCCTGCGCCGCGTCTCCCGGGTGTCGGACCTCGTCGATACCGTTTCGACATGCGCCCCTTCGTCCTCCGCACGCCGATGTCCGACGTCACCGATCTGCGTCGACGCTTGGAAGCCTCTCGATTCCCGCCGTCGCCGATCGGTGATGCCGCAGACGAGAGCAGCATGTCGTTGACGCGGGTCGAATCGGTCGTCGATCGGTGGCGTGACGGGTTCGACTGGGGTGACGTCGAGGACCGTCTCGCCTCGACGCCCCAGTTCGAGACCGACGTCGACAGGCAACGCCTCCACTTCGCCCATCTCCGCGCCGCCAACCCCGCGGTCACGGAACGCCTCGCCGTCGTCGTGTTCCATGGCTGGCCGTACTCGTTCGTCGAGATGCTCCCGATGGCACGGCTCCTCGCCGCGAATCCGGCCGTGGTGTCGCCTGGTCGTGTGATCGGCTTCGACGTCGTCGTGGTGTCGCTACCCGGCTACGGGCACTCCGCAGCCCTCGACGATCGACCCTTCACCGGGCCTGTGGTCGCGCGGCTCATGCAGACGCTCATGACGGACACCCTCGGGTACCAGCGCTACATCACCTACGGGAGGACGTCGGATCCACGACCAGTGATTGGCTCGCCGCCCTGTATCCGGAGTCCGTCCTGGGGCTGTTCGCCACGCACGCCGCCTTCCCGCCGCCGTCACGTCAGCACCAGCTGAGCCAGGACGAGTCGAGCTGGGTCTCCCGACACGAGCAGGACTGGGCCAGGGCGTCGGCCTACGCCGGCCTGCAGTCCACCCGCCCCGAGACGCTCGCCGTGGCGCTGTCCGATTCGCCGGCACCGCGCCCGCGACGGACCGGCCGTCTCGGCTGGGCGACCACCCGCCTGACCGACGCGTCTCTCTGGCGAGCCTTCACGTACCTCCTGGTGGGCTTCGTCGTCACCACGACCGCGTTCGCGGTCTCGGCGGCTCTGCTCGTCACGGCGCTGGGCGCCATGACGCACGCCGTCTGGGGCCGCTACCTGCCCGAGCAGGTCGGGGCAGACGGCCAGCTGCACCGAGGCGCGCAGTTCCTCGGCGTGTTCGTCGACACGACGCCCCGGCAGCTCGCCTTCGCCGGACTCGGCCTCGTCCTGTTCCTCGCCGTCTGGCCGGCTGTGAACCACGGTCTCGGCTCGTTGCAGCGCGTGGTCATCCGCTCGATGCTCGGTGCGAGCGCGCGGGAGCACCGCCTGGCCGAGGTGACCGCCTCCCGCGACGCCGCGGTGGGCGACTCGGACGCGACCCTGCGCCGCATCGAACGCGAGCTGCACGACGGCACCCAGGCGCGCCTGGTCGGCCTGGCCATGACGCTCGGAGACGCCCGGGACCGGCTCCAGGGCGGTCACGAGCCCGCGGGTGTCGAGGGGCTCGTCGCCCAGGCGCACGCCTCCACCAAGGAGGCGCTGGTCGAGTTGCGGGCACTGGCTCGCGGCATCCATCCTCCGGTCCTCGACGAGGGCCTCGAGGCCGGGCTCTCCTCCGCGTGCTCTCGGACCCCTTTCCCCGTCGCGCTCCGGGTGGATCTGCCCACGCGACCGTCCCCGGTCGTGGAGAGCCTCGCCTACTTCGGAGTCCTGGAACTGCTGACGAACGTGTCCAAGCACTCGCAGGCGACCGCGGCGACGGTGGACGTCGACCAGGACGGACCTGACCTCCACGTGACGGTGACCGACGACGGAACGGGCGGCGCACACGTCTCGCTCACCCACGCCGCCGGTCAGGGCACCGGTCTCGCGGGGCTGCTCGAGCGCCTCCGCGCGGTCGACGGCCGGCTCGAGATCGACAGCCCGACCGGCGGGCCGACGACGATCCGGATGACGATGCCGTGGCGGCGACCCTCGTGAGGGTCGTCATCGCCGACGACAACACGATCGTCCGTGAGGGCCTCGCCGCTCTGCTGCGAGGGCGGGGGCACGAGGTCGTCACCGCGGTCGAGGAGGGTACGGCCGTCCTCCCGGTCCTCGTCGATCACGAGGTGGACGTCGTCGTGATGGACATCCGGATGCCCCCGACCCACACGGACGAGGGCGTCCGGGCCGCGATCCAGGTCAAGACCCTCCACCCGGGGGTCGGGGTGTTGCTGTTCTCCCAGTACGCGGAGGTGCGATGGGCGAGGACGCTGCTCGACGTCGCGACCGTCGGCGTGGGGTATCTGCTCAAGGACCGTGTCGCCGAGGTCACGACCTTCATCGACTCGCTGCAGCAGGTCGCCGCCGGGCACGTCGTGCTCGACCCCGAGGTCGCTGCCGCGCTCGTCCAGGCGCCGCGTCCCCTGCGGGACCGGTTGGGTCGGTTGACCGCCCGCGAGACCGACGTCCTCCGACTCATGGCCGAAGGGCGATCCAACACGGCGATCGCCGACTCGCTGCACCTCTCGTCAGGAACCGTCGAGAAGCACGTGACCGCCGTCTTCGCCAAGCTCGGCCTGGAGGCCACGCCGTCCGACCACCGACGAGTCCTCGCCGTCCTGCGCTTCCTCGCCGCATGACGAGCTTCTAGCGTTGCGAAAGGTCGTCGCGTCAGACGATCGGGTTTCGGACAGGGCCGGTCAGGTCAGGCGAAGCGGCTTCTGATGTCCTTCTCGAGCTGAGTGAAACGCTGCTCGTAGGCCTGGTAGTGCCACCTGGTGGCAAATCCGTAAGTGCCTTCGTCGCTCGTCATCTCGAGGTGGATGCCACTGCCACTGCCGTTCTCCGTGATCGACCAGCTGACGATCATGGGAAGTCGTTTCTTGCCGGCATTCATCACGCCGCCAAACATTCGGTAGGCGACTCGGGAGCCCGCCTTCACGCTGCCCGTGCGAGCGGTCGTCGTGGGCCGGTGAGTCAGCTCGTGAAGGAAGTCAGCGACACGGTCGGCCACGTCGTGAGGCGCGACGCGAGTCGTGAGGTGCACGTTGCGCTGGACAGGCTAAAGAGGCATGGCTCTTCTTACCTGACGTGGACACATCAGGGAACACGAAGATGTCCGATAGGGGATCGGCTACCGGATTGCCCTCCAGGTCTCGGACGCTAGCAAAAGTGTCAAATGAGATCGCGGGGCCATAGCTCTCACGACTTAGTGCGAGTGCCGTGGCGGCGGAGTGTCCGGACGAATGAGATGTCGAGGACGACACCGACGACGACGACGCCTGCCCCGATGAGGGCGTCAGGTCCGGTGAGCCCCTGGGTGATCGTGTAGATCGCGGCTCCAACAACGATACCTGTGCACACGATTACGTTGAACCAGGCTCCAAGAAGTCCGCCCGGAGCCTCACGTCTTGTGTTGTCCTCAGGGGTCACGAGGGGTTCCAACCTCGTTCGATCGCGAGCATCACGAATCCGATGCCGAAGACAAGCCAAGAGGCGATGATCCAAGGGAAGACGATGTGTTTACGGCCCTGGTAGATCGGGCCGCCCTCTCGGCGGTGGTGGACGAGTTCGTAGATCACGCCACTGCCGAAGCCTGCAAAACCAAGCACGACGAATACGAATGGCAGCACGTGAGATCGTCCTTCGGTCGACGGTAAGGGGCGAGACAGGGACGAGGCGCCCTCAGCAACCAAACCATAATCCAGGGAATCGACGCGCCCAATAGGGGATCGGTTTTTGCGACACGAGCTCGGGCCACGCACCCTCTCGCCATTCAGCTCGCGACGAAGAAGACTGCAATGCACACCGCTCCGAGGCCCAGGGCGCAGTAACCGAAAAAGCGAACAGGTCGTCGAACGGCTTCACCGCCGACTCGGCCGGACGGTGTCCTGAAGTTGTCGCCGAACACACTGAGGGCCGCGTCGGTTTTGAACAGAACAAGGAGGCCAAGCGTTATGGCAAGAGCCGCGACTAGTAGGGCAGGCCAGGCATCCATGAGGCAAGCTTGGCACGTTGCCCTCGCGTGAGTAGGTGAAAGTAGATCGACGTAGGCTCACGTCCTTTGGGCGCCCGATAGACGATCGGCTACTGGCCGTCAGGGTCTTGGTAGGAGCCGAGATCGATCGTCGCTCGTTTGCCCTCGTTGTCTGTGGCCGTGATGTCGAGCGAGGCACTGCCGTCTGGGGTGGAAGCGGTCAAGAACACCAAGGTGCCGAGTTGGTCAGTCGTCGTGACAATGACGTCGGCGGGGTCGACCGTCGCGAAGGCGTTCGCGATGGTGTGGACGTCAGTCATCGTGTACTCGAATCCCGGCGTCACGTAGCGGCAGACGTCACGTGTGTCCGACGCGTCCCTGGAAGCCGAGATCAAGGCCCTCAAGGCCGCTTCGGACGTGTGGACCCCGTGGCCGCAACTCATTGACTGAACGGCGACGATGGTGGTGCCGATGAGGACGACCGAGCCTCCCAGCGCTGCCCAATGAAGGCCCGTGCGTCGAGGCGAGGCAACGGTGTCCGCGGAGTCCATGGGGATGAACGTAGCGGTATGCCAGGCCTGTCTCGATAGACCATCGGTCACTGGTCGAGGCAGCCCCAGGCATCATTGAGGGCATGAGAGCGGGGACAGTTACCTACAGGAAGACCCTCGCCGGTGTCGTGGCTGTCCTCAGCGATGTGGACCCGTTGGGTCTCGAGCCTGGTTCGCCGGACGGTGCCCCGTCGGATGAGTACGAGATGGAGGCGGTCGACCTGGTTCGCATTCTTCTCAAGGCCGGCGCCGTCACGACCCTTGATGTCGAGGCGGTCTGGATGCGTTGGTTCTCGGAGTCGCTTGTCCTGCGACTCGGACCGCCCCGGATGGCGCAGCTGATTGATCGCTTGAACGAACTCGTGGACGACGCCCGATAGGGGATGGTCGAGCGGTCATGAGGGGGAGATGGCTGCGGCTTCGGAAGCGTGACGTGTCCAGGGTCAAAACGGAGGACCGTTGATTGTCCAATCAACGGCTTCAATGAGAGTTGCTGTGATGTAAACCACCGGGACCGTGAGCAGCCCGGTGAAGAGCGAGGCAGCCGCCCAGCCTCGGCGGCTTCTCTTCCAGACTCCACTAGCACGCCAAGCGATGGCCGCGCCGGTAGCTCCGAGTGCCGGCGGTCCTATGAGCAGCCATCCGAAGGAAGCGTGATCGCCGGCCGTGACTGAGTAGACGAACGGGAACACGACCGCCGCAATCATGAGCGCGATCGTCAGCAGGGGGATGCGTCGTGCAGTGTGGTCGCCCGTGGTCGGACCTGATTCATCCACGTAGGGCCGTTCTGTCGAGGTGCAGGCTAGGACTTCAGTCCTTGACCCTACGGCTCGGGCTGGTACGCGTCGTCGGGAACGAGCGACTGTCTCGATAGCCGATCGATCATCGAGATCCGTTTTGGACTGACCTATTGAGACAGCCGGCGCCCCGTAGCTGCGGGGGAGTGGCTAGCCTCCGCCTTGGATCGGCGACCGATCGCCTACAGGGCACCCTGTTCATCCATCCACCGGCGAATCGTCATGGCCGCGGCACGCCGCAATTTCGCGCCGCTGCTCCGTGTGAGTGTGTCGCCGGGAGTGCTGAAGGCCAATACCTCGAAAGATCGCCCGAGACTGTCTCCGGGAACCCTGTAATTGACGATCAAAGGCGCTTCGCTGACGTCGGTGATCCATGCTCGATCAATTGTTCGGGAGAAAAGAAACTCGTGGGAGACCAGGCGATCGTTATGTAAATAAAGACCAACATGAAGTGCCCGGACGCCGAGCCAAGTCCCTGCCAGTAGCAGCACTGCCGCAACCACGTAGACGGTCACGTTGCCGGATGCCAGAAAGGCGAAGCTTGTGCCAGCGGCTATGGCAATGGCCCCTAGTGCCAGCATGCCGACTCGGGTGCATCGGGCCGGCCGCAGCGTCCGCATGGCTTGGCGTTGTGAGCTCGGCTTCACTTCTTCTGATGTTTCAGAACGAGCCCCACAACGACAGCGCCGATCACGGACAGGCCGAAGATAGACCAGCCAGCCAACGGGTAGGCGTCGAGGAAGGGGTTCACGTCCCCGTTCATACCTCAGGACCGTTTGTTGTGCCCACTTGTTGAGTAGCCAGTTGCTGGATGGTCGGCTGTCCCATTTGGGGATCGGCTACCGAGAGCACATGCTGCCTTGGGTGAAGACCCGTAAGACAAAGCTGTACTTGCACGACGAACGCGGCGGGGAGAAGGTGATCCTATGAGCGACTTCATTCCCGCATGGACGGCCCTCGGAGCAGGCATCGCGCAGGGCGACAAGGAACGAAACGAGAAGAACACAGCCGACGCTGCGCAGGTCGATCCAGGCAAAGATGAAGACACCGCCGAACCCGACGAGTAACGCCCGGTAGGCGATCGGCTACCGGCCGAAGGTCTTGGACGTCTGAGGCCTAGGAAAGTCTCCCTTGGGGGGAGGGAGGGGTGCTAGTGGTCTGTGCCCTGAGAGAGGAGATTCGGCTCAATCCTCGACGGGCACGGAACATGACATTGACGGTCAGTACACCCCAGAGCACACCGGGCAACACGGCCAAGATGATGCTGGCTACACCTTCAGCCGCTCTGACGCGGTCCACGGCCCACACGCTCCAGATGAAGAACAGGCCGAGGTAAAGCCACCGGGCCCGGAGCACATCCTCGATCCGTTGGAGCGACGTCCTGAGCTGCGCTGGAGACATGTGTGCAGGCATGGGTCCACCGGCGACCCATCGCCGGACAGCAACGTAGTTTGGCCTGCCGCCTTCTCGCCCCCAGACCCAAAAGCCCAGGCCAATGGCGACGGCTACAGCTAGGACCGCGACCGTCAGAGTGGGTGTCAACCCGAGATCTGTGAAGTGCGCTGCACGAAAGAGCAGCCACAGGCACACTGCCGCCAGGGCGCCGAGACAGAGATGAGCTACTCCGGCGAAACCGATCGAAGCACGACGCGTGGGCATAACTGCAATCTATTCTCCGGGCGTGAGCCCGAACGGTTTAGGTGTCTTATCTCGCTTTAGGGAGATTGGATAAAGCCGGCGCAGGAGTTCAAGGGTGTCCCTATGGACGATCGGCCATCAGACGCTTAGGCCGTTGTGCTCGACGCGGCTTATGCCCCTAGGCAAGTGGCGGAACAAAGCAGGGCCCGACCATCGGCTGATGGTCGGGCCCTGCTGTGAGGGGATGCTCGGGTCAGCCCTTCACATTTCGCGGGTCATTGCCCGGCGCGATTGTGTCCTTCGCTCGCACTTGGCCCTGCCGATCGTGGACGGAGAGTTCCCCGCCACCCTGGTTGCCGATGATCTGCCGCGCGCGGTCGATCGCCGCAGCTTGGGTGTCGGTGTGTGCCGAGGCGCGCGTTCCACCGCCTCGTACGTCCCAACCGCCGTTCGGGTTGGGCACCACGTTCCTGTTCGTACTCATGTTCACCTCCTTCGTCACACCCAAGGTAAACCAAATGATCGAAACTCAACATTATGCAGGCCGCGTGGCAGGTTACGGGCGTGTGAATGTATGCGGCCTTTGATGATTGGGGGATGGGACGGCCATACAAAGGGGCGGAGGCTTAGCGCTTCCGGCGTGACCTGAGCACGAGAACGACGCCGTAGATCGTGGCCCCGATGCCTAGTAGCACGAAGAGGAACTCGAGGCCCCTGGTCGACGGAGGCGTACGGTCGGCCGCCACGAGTGCCAACCAGCCAATCCCGAGCAAGAGCGAGAAGAGCCCCATGACTATCCAGTAGATGGGTCGCGGGTCGCGGCCGTCCAGCAGCTTGTCGTTCCACATGCACTAAGCGTGACACCGCGGCGCATGCAAGGCGGTGGTGGGTTCCGATAGGGGATCCGCAACCGGTGCTCTGGGCCGTTTTGACTAGTGCTCGTGGGCGGGTCCATAAACCTGATTCCGGTCTGGCGGGGCATCTCGTGGCAGATCGATGTGGGGTGAGCAGATCGGTGGGTTGCATGGATGACGGTCGACGTCTCGGTTTGTGCCTGGATGAGCGGGTTGACGAGTTCGCGTTGCTCCTGGGCGGGGCCCCGATGGATGGCATCGACGATAAGTCGCAGGCGTGGCTCCGCATGCAGTACGCCGAGATCGTTCCTCTTGTCCTCCCACATGCGCTCCGGTCCGTCGAGAGTGGTGAGCCGCTGCCACCGGAGTGCTTGAGCGCGCTCCGAGACGCCGCGGCCCGGGCGGCCGGCAGGCCCGGAGCACGATTTTCGACTGTCCTCAGAGGTGCGTTCCCCGCGCTCCAGGTGTTCTCCGTCGTGATTCACGGCACCGTCCGGGTGGACGCGTCTTGCCTTGTCCTGGCCATGACGCGGGGTGCACGAGTCGCTCATGAGCTCGGATCGTGCTGGGCCGAGAGCTGGCTGAACGCGACCTCAGGGGTGGATCGCCACCTAAAAGCGGCCGCCCGGGTGTCGGTGTCCTGCAACGCCGACGTGGCTGAAGCGCCGATCGAGCTGGTCACGACGGACACCGAGCTCGATGAGGCGGAGCAACGCATGCTGACCCTGACCGCGTACGGGCTGTCGAATGCAGAAATCGCCCAGGCGACCAGCTACAGCCGACAAGCTGTGGGCTGGCATCTTGGCAAGCTGATGCGTGCATGGAAGGCTCCGAACCGAACCGAACCGCACTTGTCGCAGTCGCTTTTGTCAAGGGCGTCATCGTCGCCAAAATCGCCAAGCCGTCGGCGACGAAAGCCATACAGGCCGAGACGCCGCCGCCACCGCCACCGCCACCCGGTCCGGAAAGGTGAAAGGGGCTGGAGAACGACGTCGTTCTCCAGCCCCTTACTTCGCGGCGTTCCGGTCAGGCCGGGACGACGAAGTCCTCGGCGCAGGAGACCTCGTCCTGCCCCTTCTCGGTATAGCCATCGGGCACGGTGCGGGTGACGCCTTCGATGTAGTGCGCTTCGGTGCCGGTGAGGACGCTGCCGTCGTTGTTGGTCTCGTAGACGTTCACATCGACGCGGATGCGTCCGGTCTGGTCGACGAAGCCCGTCCCCTGGGTCAGAGCGGTCTTCCGGCCCGGGTTGGCCGTGACTGTGTCGCGGCGTTCGTTCGTGGTGGTTCGGGTCTGCGAGTACTCGGCGCCGCCTTCGATCTTCAGGACTTCTTTGATCTCAAGGCCTACAGAGCCGCCGGTCTTCCAGGTCTCGGAGAAGGAGCGGACGTCGCCGACCTGTGACGTGATGGGGGTGGTGGTGCCTTCGTTGCAGTTGGAGACGGGCTCGCCGTATCGCAGCCATTCGACGTGTCGTGGGCCCTCGCTCTGGACTTCGAACGTGCAGTCGCCCTCGAGCCCCTCGGTCTGCCCGGTCGGGTCGCCGTTGCAGACCTTCTGGAGGTTCTCGGCGCTGTAGGCGTCGGCGGCGGATGCGCTCGAGACAGGGAACAGTGCCCCGGCCAGCGCGAGCGCGGCTGCTCCGGCGGCCACCCCGAGGCCTCGCCTGCGGGTGGTGGGAACGGTGACGGTGTCTTCTGTGCTGCGGGTGTGGATGGTCATGTGCCTTGTCCTTTCGCCGTGCGAGTGATCGTCTGGCCGACCTTGTCGTGTCGATCCGGATACCGACTCTGCCCCTTGGTGGCACTCCGGGGCATCTCAGTAGCCTCTTCATTAGTCGATCGACTCATACGCCGGAGAATGGCCGCTGACATGCGCTAAAGGCAGGCCCAGAAGCCCCGTCGGTGGGGTCTCATCAGGCAGGTGGAGGAGTGCAACGCACGGGGGTCCGAAGGGGCTGCTACTCGATACCCGCCAGCTGCTGACTCGGGTAGCGGGCACCTGGCGGTTCGGGTGGTCAGGTGCCCGCCGGTTCGCAGCCCTCTAGGGGTAGGGCTGCTTGCGTCCTCGAAATCAACGGGTGAGACCACGAGGGCGCAAGATCATGCAGCTAACTCAGCGTGGTCTGGGCTGATGCGGTGAGCGTAGTCCCGTGGCCGGCCGATTCCTAGACCTTGGATGGGACCGGCGGGGTCAGTCTGTCACTGTCCCCGCCGGCTGCTCGAGACCAACCCGACATGGCCCGAACACGGCCGCAGGCGGGCTGTGTGTCCCGGCCTTCCCAAAAGGGGAACCAAGCCTGTCTGCTCCGGTCGCTGCACTGTACGTGAAGCACGCTGGAGCCGGTGACTTAGGTGCGCGTTCGGAGATAAACAATGCTGGCGGAGGGCATGTCACGGTGCCTTGATCGCCGGGCCGTCTTGGGGTTGTGGCCCGGTGTCCGCCAAGGTGCCGACTCGACGTCATGACGGTGGCGATCTAGCGTTGTCCGTGCAGGTAGTTTCCCGTTCGGGTTCGGGTCTACCTGAACCAGAGCCGAACCATGCCGGGGAAGGTTCTGTCTGAGCGTCCGGGCCATTCGGGTTGGCCCGGACTGCTTAGTTTAAGGCCCGGTGAACCGGTGATGTGCACGGAACGGCCCTGCGTGGGCACTTACAGGTAGCTCGGGGAGGTGGTGGGGCCGGCGTCGCATCCCGAAATGCGGTGGCCCCACCTCGAAGTGCTGGACCCGAATCCTGTACCCCGGTATTAGGCGACATAGTGCCCCCTGCCACGCGCAGACGGTACACCCGTTGAGGTCCTATGGCTAGGCGCATCCTGGCGGTGAGAGCGGGGGCACCCTTCCGGTTCGGGCCGGGAAGGGTGCCGTGTCTCCGTGCAACAAGTGGAGGTGAGCCGTGGGGCTGCACCGTCGGGGACGGCAGGGTTACGGGCCCTGAGGAGACAGCCGTGAACGGTACACGCTGTCCATGACGGGGGAGTGGGCGCGGCCTCGGAGGCCGATTCCATGGCGCGGCAGGGGATTGGAGGCGTTTCGGTAGACGATGGCTGGCCGGTCGGAGCTTGACGGCACTCGCCCTCTCACTCCGGGGTTGATCAAAGGGGAATTCGGAGCAGCTCCATCGTCCAGGAAGCGAGCGCGATGCCGATCGGCGGGACGATCACGATGCCGGAGACGATGCCGCTGATTCGTCCCCACCGCCCGCCGAACTCACCAGCGGCGACACATACCGCGATGGTGAGAACGCCCACCAACATGAGGGCGACCCAGACACTGATGACGGATGCGGGCGCGAAGGAAAACTTCATTTCGAGAGTCACAGTCGCGACGGCGCAGAGGGGAGCGAGGGCGGTCAAGAATCGGCCAAGTCGCGAGGCCGACCGCCGCGCGGGAAGCAGTCTGCGACGGGGGAGCCGAGCAACGGCACGCTCGGCGCGCTCGAGCTCAACATTCTCGAACGGGTTCGTGGACATGGCGAGAATCTAGCTCGTCAGCTCGTCAGCTCGTCAGCTCGTCAACTCGTCAACTCGTCTGACGTCGTCCGACAGCAGATGCCGCTAGGCGGTCGGCCCAGCGCAGCGTGCTGGTAGCTTTCGACCGTGGTGACCACCGTCGTCCGGCCTAAGAGAGCGAACGGCCCGCGTGACGGTACGTCCGCCTCCGCGGCCGCGGGCTCTTTCGCCGTGGCATTGGGCATCGTGACGCTCGTGGCACTGGTTCTCTATGTCGCCCTCTACGCCTTGATGTGGGCGCCGGTGGCTCTGTGGGACAACGAGGGCTGGCTGTTCCTCTACCCAATCTTCCTCGCGGCCTGGGTGCCCGTCGGCATCCTGGCGGCCACTTCTCTCGGCCTCTCGATCGCCAGTGGGGTGCGGCACGAGGCGCGACGGCCCCTGATGGTCGCAAGCCTGTTCGTAGCGGCCCTCCTGCTCACGGCATCGCTGCCGGCGCTGTGGTTCGGGCCCGGTCCGCTTTAGGCACGAGGGTCAATCTCAGCGAGCGGCGGTCACTGAGGGGCGTCTCAGTCGTCTACCGGTGTCCCGGCAGGGGTTTTGTCTAATGGGACACGTGCCGGACACGCTGATGCTCTTGCCCCGGGCTCTGACACCCCACCTACAACGCCAGAGGCCAGCTAACGTGTCCGAGTGCCAGTTACTTCTCACCGCGCGTTCTTGGATGAGTCTTCGGCGAACCGCGGTCCGAATCACCAGGAGTACCTTCTCTGCGCGGCCCTGGTACCTGTCGAGGAGTGCGACGAGATTCGCGAGCAGCTGCGGCCATTACTGCTCCCAGGGCAGATCAAATTTCACTGGACAGACGAAAGTGACAGGCGAAAGCACGACATCGTGCGACGAATCGTTGAACTCGGGCCCATGAGTATCGTCTACTCGCACCTAGACGTCCGTCGCAAGAAGACCGAACGTTACCGACGCAAGACGCTGGAGAGCGTCTATCACAGCCTTGTGGACATGGAAGTCTTCGATCTCACTCTCGAGTGCCGGACGAATGCCCAGGACAGGTACGACGTGCAGCACATCGTTGGGCTTCAGGGGCAGGGCTTAGACAAGCGCCTTCGTATCAGCCATCTTCGGGGTGGCGATGAGCCACTTCTGTGGATCGCTGACGCTGTCCTAGGGTCACTGAACGCGGAGTATCAGGGTGAGGACAGCTACATAGCAGCCTTGCGGTCGACGCTGCTGATCGAGGAGCGCACCCCCGAATCGCTGGACCTGTAAAAAACGAAAGACCCTAGATCCAGTCGTCCGGCTGGGGTTCTAAGGTCTTCTTCCTGATCCGTCGTAACGGGAGGCATGTTTCAGCGTACGCGAGTCGGCGCCGAGGGGCAACAGACCGCACGGGGCCGGGCGGGCGCGTGGTGGCGTCTGCGCAGATTACGGACTGGCTTGATTGTCAGCAGTACCAAGAGGCGAGTCAGCCGGTGGCCTTAAGGGATAACGCCCCCACACCCTCGACTCGGCGGCTGCGGGAGCGGAGACAACTCGGGGTTAGGTTCCCTCTCCGGGCCGATGAAGAGGCCGATCTGGACGGTTCACCCGACGGCACGTAATGTTGCCCTCTTCGCGTGTGCGGAGTTCGGGGAGTGAGGGCAGTTATGCCTCTTCTTGTCCATGTCACGGTGCATCGCGAGGGTCGGTTCTGGGTGATCGAGATCCCGTCTGTCGATACAGTCACGCAGGCGTATCGATGGTCGGAAGTCCGCCCGATGGCGCAGGACTGCGCGGCTCTTATGTTGGGCGTGCCCCCGCGCCGGGTCAAGATCGGCGCAGTGCGCTTAGCGCCAGAACCGGACTGGAGATCCTGGTGAGCACCCGTTACTGCCGGGTATCTCAAGCTGGTGCCGGCTGGACCAAGCCAGGTTTCAGGGGCGATGATGACCACCGAGTTGATCAGGATCAGCACCTGGCGGTCTAGGTGGTGGTCTGCGATCCTTCGGCCCGCTTCATTGCTCGGGCGATCAGGTCGAAGGGGTCCTCCTTGATTACTTGACACAACAGGATCAGCTCGACAACAGAAACCGGGCGATCCCCGCGGAGAATTCGGTAGACGGAGTCCGGGGACACTGAAGTATCTGCAACCCAGGTACGAACCGTGATGCTGGCGACCCCTTGAATGGCTCGTAGCTCCGCGGCCAGTGCTTGTTGGAGGTCTCGCTCGACGGTCTTGCTCACCATGTCCACAGGTCGACGGTACCAAGGCGACGAGTTGCTCAGCTTTTCTGGCGAACGATGGTGCGGCCCGGGGGCAGACACGTGGCTAAGCCATGTCCGATGGGCCACCCTCTACCGAGATCTCTTTCGGGCTGATCTATTGAGACGTCCAAATCGGTGCAAACCCTGTCTTGTGGCCCGCCGGGCCGGGCGTCCGGTGCGCGATCGCTGACCGGGCTGAGAGGCGCTTGCTCCACGGCACAAGTGGGCTTAGGGAGTCCCTGTCACTGTTGTGAGCGACCGAGCTCGTCCTCGATGAGATGGGCCATCAGCTGTGGCTGTTCGAGCCCTGGAAGGTGCGCCACCTTCGGGAGGACGCGGCCCGGGCGCTGGGCGATGCGTCGGGCGGTCTCTTCGTAGAACGGGATGTCGCACGGTAGGTCGAGCTCTCCCCACGTGCTCAGTACAGGCACGGTCAGTTCGGGAAGGCGCGTCCACGCATCGACACCGGCGTCACCTGTCGGACCGGTCTCGTCCACGTCGACGATGTCTCGGTTCATCTCGAACAAAAGTGTTCGGGCTTCACCGCCGACCCTTCCCTCAGTGCTTGACGGACCGTCGAGCCAGAGGTGGGCGAGAGCACGGAGTCGATCGTCGGTGCTGAGGGATGCGTTGTCGGTTTTGTTGATGAGGTGTGCGGTGGCTCTGTCTGGTCGCCAGTCGAAGGGGGTGTCGTCGTCGGTCATTCCTGACACAGCTGCTCCGATGAGCACGACCCCCGTCACGCGGTCAGGGTGCAGGAGCGCGGCGTCCAGTGCCAGTGCGCCGCCCATGGAGTTGCCGACGAGCACGACCTGATCGAGGGCGAGGTGATCGAGCACCTCCATCAGGTCCGAGACATGGGTGAAGGCGGAGCTCGTCTCGGCTGCGGGACTGGCCCCGAAGCCTCGTCTGTCGTATGCGACGACGTCGACCTGCTCACGGGCGAGGGCTTCCGCGGCCGCGATCCATGATCGCTGGTCTGCAACGCCGGCGTGCAGGAGCACGACGGTCGGCCCGTCTGCCTGCCATCGGGTGACGGCTAGTCGTCCGCCGTCTGTTGTGTTGACGACCCGTTCGCGTGCGTTCATGAGGCCAGACGTTACTGGTTCATTCAGGTGGGAATGAGGTCTTACGTGTCCGATAGGCGATGGGCGGCCGGACGGTCTCTCCTGCGACTGGCGTCAAACGAGCGCTGCCTTGCCGACCTAGGGTGAGGTTGTGCCCTACGAACCGGACGCGACCGCAGCCCACGACATGTCGCCCTTCGCTCAGCGGCTCGCCGAGCGATTCTTCGAAGACTACGTGCCCGGCCTCGCCCTGGAGCACGGCTCGTACCGTGTCACGGCGGACGAGATCGTCGACTTCGGGCGTCGCTTCGATCCGCACGACATGCACGTCGACGCCGTTCGGGCTGAGGCGACACCCCTGGGCGGACTCGTGGCCAGCGGTTGGCACACCACCGCGATGATGATGCGCCTGATGGTGGAGTCCTACCTCAACCAGGCCGCCAGCGTCGCGTCGCCCGGCGTCGACGAGCTGCGCTGGTCGGCTCCCGTCCACGCCGGCGACGTGCTCCGCGCCCGGTTCACCGTCGTCGACACCCGCCCCTCAGCGTCCCGTCCCGACCGGGGAGTGGTGCGCACCCGCATCGAACTCCGCAACCAGCAAGACCGGGCCGTGATGACGCAGGTCATGACAAATCTGGTCCTGTCCCGCCCCGACACGTGGTTGCCTGCCCACATGCGGAGGAGTTCTGGAGCAGGGCACCGGAGATGAGTGGGTGTCCGGTACCGGCGAGGAAAAGGCAGCGCTAAGCCGATGGGCCGGGTAGGACTTCCGGGCCGGGCTCTTATCGGACTGCTGTGGATTAGCGGCGCCGGTGCAATCGGGGTGGGCGTTATCCGGCTCCTTAGAGGTGCTCGTCCCTGAACCAGGCGCCCGCTACGGGATCGTCTATCGGCCTGCCACCAAGCTGACTCGGCGCAAGCCGCAGCGGTCTACGTGAAAAGCGCCAGGGGAAGCGACACCACGAAACATACGGGCGGCACGATCGCGATGCCACCACAGACGCCGGCCCATCGGCCAGTGCGGCCGCCTAGAGCTCCGGCGATGAGTGCGAGCACGATCGAGGCGACCAGCAGGAATGGCACGGCGAGCCAGACCATCGAGGTCCACTCTGCGGCGGAGAACCAGAGCCAAGAACCCTCGGCGCAGGCCGTGACGAAGCAGACGATGAGGGTCAGCGGGGCGAGCAGCCGAGCCCGACCGGTCGGCTCGGTCTCGGGGGCGGGGCCGTCGCCCAAACGGGGTGACGGGTCGACGAGCGGGTCGCGGAGGGGCAGCGCCGCCACTTCGGCCTCGGCCCGGCGAAGCAATTCACGGTGGGCCTCGTTCATGCCCTGACCCTAGCGCCGGCGTGGCCACCAACCGCCTTGGCACCCTTTGACTCGCCTCGCACCCTCGACGACTCGAGTCCGGAGCGTGTCCGGTAGGCCATCGCTTACGGGCTCGGAGTGAGAGTTGGTCCAATGCCTGCTCTATGACGATCTACGGTTCCCATGTCACCCCTGGAGTCGCGCGTCCGGAAACGAGCCCGGTTAGGCTCTGGCTCACGAGCGAGGAGGATGCGTGTCGAAGGCTCCGCAGGCGACGCCGTATGAGGAAGCGATCGTCGCGATCTGCTTGGGCGTTGTCTTCATCGGCATCGGCCTCTTCATGAGGTTCACGAGTCACGACCTCGGTGAGCCGATGGGCCGGGTAGGACTTCCGGGCTGGGCTCTTGTCGGACTGCTGTGGATCAGCGGTGCCGGTGCAATTGGGGTGGGCACCATCCGGCTCCTCAGAGGCGCTCGTCCCTGAATCAGGCGCCCGGTAGGGGATCGTCCACCGAGACCTCAGAGGGCACGCGTGGGGGCTCAGATCGAGGATGCTGCGCGCTGCAGGTCGATCTGCCGTGTCTAGAGCGAGCCAGGCCCGAACCAGAGGGCCGGCAGGGATGCAGTGAGCAATAGCGCCGCCACGGCCAGGCTCACGACTGCCAGAGACCGCCGTGCTTCGTGTCGCACCCAACCGGCGATCGCAAGGCCGAGGGACGTGGCGGACATGATCCCGACGGGCACCCAGGCCGCGAGAAAAACCGGGTAGAGGAACAACCAGCCTTCGTTGTCCCAAAGAACGACCGGGGCCCACATCGTGGCGTACAGAGTGACGTAGGAGACAAGGGCCACAAGGGCCACGATGCGTGACGCCACGGCGAAGGGACTGGCCGCAACTACGGAAGCGGTGCTGTTGCGCGGTTCATTCGTTTGGCCAGGCCGCGCCGGGATGGTCGTCACGTTCGAAAGCTAGCAGTCCCCGATGCGGCGTCAACCGCCCGTGCGACACCTCGAGCGTAGTTTCCTCATGCCCGGTAGGGAATCCCTTTGTGGGTCTCAGGTCGTGGGTCGGTTGATGGTGTCGCCGTCCCAGGAGAGGTCAGAGTCCTAGTCGACGGGGAAGGCCTCGAAACGGTCGTCGTCGAGGATCGCGTCGACGAGCGCTTTCGAGCCGGCAACGATCGTGGAGTCCCAGTCGATCTCGGTGGCGAGCACCCAGGCATGGTCCTCGGGCCAGAGCAGCTGCAGCGGCTCATCGAAGCGATGACCGATGCTCCGGCCCCAGCCTGGTTCGGCGAGCTCTGCCGTGCTCGTCTGGGCGAGGACGTAGTCGTATCGGTCGATGAACGCCGTCGCACCGGCCCTGAGGCCCTGACCTGAGCCGCCGACCCAGTACGCCGCAACGGCGTCGTCGGGCGTGGTGGTCGCGGCGCCGAGTAGCGGCGCGAGGGCGGCGAGGACCTGCGGGTCGAGATAACCGACATCACTCGTCCCACCGCGTGGCTCGTCGTGGCCGAGTAGTCGTTCCCACTGAACGAGGGGGTGCATGACCTTGCCGGCGGTGGCCGCGATATCCGCCCACCGGCGTCGTTCCCAAGCGCCGTTCCCTGTTAGTCGGGGGTGACGGATGCGCGTAGTCGGGGGTGAAGGATGCGTGCGTAGGCCTCAAAGTCGTACCCAGCGACCCCGCCGACCCGTGCCCAGCTGTGCTCCCGCCGCATTCGTCGTCCCAGCCACACGGCCCGCTCGACATCGTCGATGATCTTCATAATCGCGACCATGTCACGTCGGGGGAGCCCTGCCAAAGAGTAGAACCGGCTACCTGTATCGCCGAGCCGTCTCACTAGGGGATCGTTCAACGGCAGCCTTGGAGGTCATGAACGCGGGAGCTACGGTCGCTCCATGAAAGCTGTCCCGATTGATCCGCGAGATCAGACCTCGCAACTGGATGACCCGACTTATCGCGTGTACTTCTGGTCGGCAGATGGCTCGGCGAAAGAGGAGTGGGAGCTTGCGGAGGCTGACCTGGGAGAGGTGTTGGCCTGGGTCACAACAAGCTCAGATGGCCGCCGACACAGCCTGTGGGCCGTGGTAAGCGACCTCGACGGCGTCACTCTTATTCGCCTCGAAGGTATCGACCTAGATGCGGACGCTGCTGCCTGGCCAGCATGGGCGCAGGAGGTGCGCCGCTAGTGCCCGCTAGGGGATCGGCCACCGGACGACCTCGGCTTCGTTCACACGTCGGACGTGCTCGTAGTGGGTCAGGTGTTGGCGGTCAGATATGACGTGAGGGAGGCATCGATCATCTCGAAGCGAGTGGCGCGCCTCCGTACGTCGTCTCGCAAGGTGGCGACCTGGCGTAGGAGATCGGGGCACGCCGCTTCGGATCGTTCTCCGACCGTGCAGGGCAAGACGTCTTTGATCAAGGAAGAAGGCATGCCCATGTCGAGGAGGGAGCGGATCGTCTCAACCATCGCGACCGCGTTCGGGGCGTATTCGCGGTAGCCGTTTGACTGACGCTCCGCGCCGAGGAGGCCCTGCTCCTCGTAGTACCGCAGAGCGCGCGGAGTCGCACCTGTCTTCCTGCTCAGCTCACCGATCCGCATGGTGCCCTTCCTGGGTCTTGACCTTCACGCCGACGTCAGACTCTACGCTCCGAGCATGACCCCTTTGACGCACCCGACTCGCATCCGACTGTCCGATCCTCTCGCCTCCGCTCCCGATCTGACCGGGCGGCGGGCAGTCGTCACGGGTGGGTCCAGCGGGCTGGGGCTGATCACCACCCGCGCGCTCGTCCAGCGCGGTGCACAGGTCGTCATCGGAGCCCGCGACACGACGCGGGCTGAGCGCACACGGGACCACTTGATCGCTGAGTTGATCCTGCCGGCCGACCGCCTGATCGTCGCGCCTCTCGATCTCATCGACCCGTACTCGGTCCGCGAATTCGCCAAGACCGTGAGCGACGCGCCCCTCGACCTGCTGGTGCTCAATGCCGGGATCAGTAGCGTCCCCCTCCGCCACGACCACGCCGGCATCGAGAGCCAGTTCGCAACGAACCACCTCGGTCACTTCGCCCTCACAGGGCATCTACTCCCGGCCCTCGAACCTGGAGTCGACCCCCGGATCGTCACCGTGTCCTCGGCTCTCTACACCGGGGCCACGCTCGACCTCGACGACCTGTCGAGCCGCACCACGTACTCACCAGGGCGCGCCTACAGCCGATCCAAGCTGGCGAACGTGATCTTCGCCATCGAGCTGCAACGACGCCTCACCGCCCGGGGCAGCACGATCCGGAGCTTCGCGGCACACCCCGGAATGGCGCGCACGCCCCTCCATGCGACATACGCCTCCGCGGCCACGAGGGTCTTGACCAAGGCTGTTTCAAGAGTCATCGGACGCGACCCAGAACCCGCCGATATCGGAGTTCTCACCGCCGCCCTGAACCACGAAGCCACGCCCACGCTGTTCTGGGGCCCTACCGGCTCCAAGACCGCCCCCGACGCACTCGGGCAGCCCTTTGCCGCCGTGGCCTCCGACCCGGCTGCAGCCGCCGCCCTCTGGTCGAAGTCGGAGCAACTATCTGGTGTTGGAATCCTGAGCTGACAACACAGACGGTGGCCTTCGACCATTGAGTGTCGGGCGTCCCGATAGACGATTGTCTAACGGACGCTTTGACGGTCGCCCGCAAACTGGTCAGATGAACCGACTTCGACTCATAGCGCCAGCCGACAGCGTCGTCCTCTCTGAGCTGCAGGTCCAGAACCGCACCTACCTGTCGCCGTGGGAGCCAACTCGTTCCAAGGAGTTCTTCACGGACGCCGGACAACGAGCCGATATCGGCGCGGCGCTCGAACGACACGACCGTGGCGACGCAGCACCCTTCGTCATCCTTGATGACGACGGGGCAGTGGTGGGCCGCCTGACGCTTAGTGGTATCGTCCGCGGGCCCTTCCAGTCATGCGCCATGGGTTACTGGGTTGCCCAGGAGCGCACAGGGAGAGGGCTCGCGACGGACGCCGTGGCGACGGCCCTGACATACGCGTTCACAACGCTCGGCCTACACCGAGTTCAAGCCGAAACGCTGCTGGACAACAAGCCGTCGCAGCGAGTTCTTTAACGCAACGGTTTCCAGCAGTTCGGGCTCGCACCGAGGTACTTAAGAATCGCTGGCACTTGGCAGGACCACCTCATGTTCCAACAATTGACCGACGAGGCTTAGTTCCGCCCGGACAACGATCGGCGGCCGGACGGTCACACTCGCGACTGCCGTCGAACGAGCAAGCCCATGAGGAGGGCGAACAATCCTCAGGTTGCTCAATATCGATTGCTAGAGCGCGTCCGGTAGGGGATAGCTCAAAGGAGTTCGCGTCAGCCTCCCACCCCACGGGTGATGCTCGGCGCCGGAGGCCTTTCAGTGGTTCACCTGACCGAGTTCGAGAAGATGCCGTTCGAGAAGCACCAGGAGCGCTTCAGCTGATCGAGCGGTGGGGTCCCAGGTGTGCTCGATCGCGAGGCCGTCGATCAGCGCGTGGAGTCTGTCGGTTTCGAAGGCCAGGTCACGATCGGTGTCGAGGTCTCCGGCTCCGGCCAGGATGTCCAGGGCGTGGGCGCAGACTCGGCCGACCCCGGCGTTGAGGCGGCGTGCGCTGGGAGTGAGGTTCTCGTCGGTGCGTGCGAGCATTCCGAGCTGCACCTGTGCTGAGATCTCGGTCGTGCGTTCCGGGTCGAGGGGAAGCATCTGGGCCAGGACATCGAGGGCGAGCGTGCGGCCGGTCGAGCTCAGGGCCATGAGTCGTGCAGCGACCCGCTCCTCGATAATCACCAGGCAGTGTTCGCGTAGGTCATGCTGACTCGGGAAGAGTCGCCGGAGCGATGCTGCGGCGATGCCGGCCTCGTCTGCCACGTTGCGCACCGAAAGGGCAGTCAGACCATCGCGCTCGAGGATGCGCAGGCATGCCGCGGTGACGAGCGCGCCCCGTTCCTTGAGGTCGACACGGCGGGGCACTCGGTCAGCCCCCGGCCGGCCCAGTGGGCGACATGGCAGGCTTTCGCGGCCACACGGTGTAGCTGATCGCCCAGAGGACCTCGATGGCGAGGACCACCCCGAGCACAGGGAACGCCCCCCGCAACTCGGCGGTACGCGCCGGGTCGTCCACAAGGGCCACAAGACCCCCGAGAATCCCGCCGGCGATCAGGACCGCGACCCCCGTCCGCAGCACGTCGCCCCAGCAGCGTGCTGTGTGACGCCGTCCCGAGAGTCGCTCCGGTGCAGGGCCACCGGCGAACCGGTGGTCGAAACGCTTGTCAGCCCACGCGATCATCCTGTGCCCGTAGACGACGGATGCCCCGATGTAGATCGCCGCGAGCCCGTGATGCCAGGACGCAGCCCCGCCACCGAGCAGGTCGAGTGCGACCAGGATGAGCAGGACAAGGTCGATGAGCGGTGCAGCGACCAGCATCGCGGCGCCGAATCGCGGACGACGCAGAACGTAGCGTGCGGTGAGCCCGCCAAGGATCGCGACCCAGAACGCGACCTCGCAGACGACGATCGCGAGAAGCGTCACGAGGCCCCCCTTTCGTTTGAGTACAGGTGTACTCAATAGTCTGACACCAGTTCCGCGTGGTGTCGATGGGCGGTTCCTCGGTGCTTCGCTGGCTCATGCAGCCAGGCGAGCGAACCTGGACACGAGGCAGCCAAAGCCTCATTGGGGGCAGAAGCGGTCTCGGTTCTTCAATACGTGGAGTAGTCCCGATAGCCGATCGGTGGCCGGCCGCTTGAGCGCGAGTGAAAGACCGGATCGAATGGATTCCCGCCTGTCAGGATGACGCATGGGAAAAATCGTCGTCTTGCCCCTGGACGATCCGCGTCGTGCCGTCCTCGAGGCGGAAGGCTGGAGCATCGCGGCCCGGTCGTTCGGGGCGCAGCTGGATGCGCCGCGTGTCGACCGGCAGCGATTGCAGCAACTGGTGGCCGAGGTGGAGCGCTCCGATTCCCTTCGCGAGCTGACGGTGGCTGACGTCAATGCCGTACTGAGTCTGGACGCGGCGACCTTCGACGACTATCCCGGGAGCGTTGCGACACGTCATGAACGACTCGGCAGGCTCCGAGCGACTCCTTCCGTCTTTCGACGCGCCTATGGGGTGTTCCTGCCGGCCGGGGAGCTGGTCGCCATGACCTTCGTCGATGTCGAGGGGGTCACCGCCGAGACCGATTTCACAGTCGTCCGTCGCGATCAGCGCGGGCGGAGGCTCGGTTTCGCAGTGAAGGCGTGCTCAGTCCTCGCGCTCCTCTCGTACGGCGTGACCCGGTTCCGAACGGGAGGGTCGGCCGACAACGCGGCCATCCTGCGAGCGAACGATGCCATGGGCTACATCCGCGACGAGGAGTGGGTCACCCTCGAACAGGACGCCCGATAGGGGATCGGTCACCGGTCGAGACGGCCCCAGGCATTATTGGGGCATGAGAGCGTGGACAGTCACGTACAGGAAGACCCTTGCTGGTGTCTTGGCTGTTCTCAGCGATGTGGACCCGTACAGTCTCGAGCCTGGTTCGCCGGACGGTGCCCCGTCGGATGAGTATGAGATGGAGGCAATCGACCTGGTTCGCATTCTTCTCAAGGCCGGCGCCGTCACTACCCATGATGTCGAGGCGGTCTGGATGCGCTGGTTCTCTGAGTCGCTCGTCCTTCGACTCGGGCCGCCTCGAATGGCACAGCTCGTTGATCGCTTGAACGGGCTCGTAGACGGCGTCCGATAAGGGATCATCCATCGAACACAACAGCGCTAGGCCGGTCAGGGTGTCAGAACACTTTGATGCGGAACCGTTCGCTTGCCCGGGCGAGATGTTCGTTGGTGACAAGGATTGGTTCCCCGCTCGTGGCGATGAAATCGGCCGTCCAAGAGTCGTCTGGGCCCGGCAGCCACGCCGCGCGGCACCACCCGCCACCGTGTTTGCTTCCGAACTGCAAACCGCGCGCCGGTGATCCACCGAGGACCGGAAGGTGTCGAAGGTGCGCACCGATGGCTGTGGTCACAATTCGGTTCTCACCTCGCAGGACAGCGGTAGTCAGGCTCTTGATGCCTTGCCGAATGAGGACGGGTTCGAGCTGCTCCTCGAGAACTGCGAGCGAATCGGGGTGCTCTACGTCGATCCACCAGCCGTCTCCCTCGCCGTTGACCTGGTAGATGCACCGATCGACGCGCCACTGCTGGGGGACGGCGCCCATGCCCATGAACTGTTCTTCGTTCCATTCTGCGGATACGATCTCGAGGAAATCGCTCCGAGTGAGACCGAGCTCGGCAGCATCCTTTTCCAGTGGATCTGTTGATGCAAGCTGGCGCTTGAACGGCGACAGGACCTCGGCAAAGGCCGTCTCTGCTTCCCGAGCCAAGTACAGAGTTTTTCCTCCAGAGTCGTATCGCCCCCAGCGCTTTCGCGCTGTTCGGATGGTCCGTTCTGGTGCGGACAGGGGCCCGAACTTAGGTTTGCGATGCGGAAGGTTGTTTCCCCTAGCTCGGGCACCAAGTGCAATCCAGTTACCGAACATGTCGTTCCCCCGCCCACGCTTAAGCGTCCGGCTCATCACTTAAGAACGCCGCGACAGCCTCAATGACTTCTCTTCCTCTGTCCTCGCGGATCGCAGTGAGGGGGGTGTCCTCGCCAAGAAGAGGGTTGCCGCCAATGAACCATTGGCGAGCGATATGCGCGCTTTCATCTGTGACAAGGGTGGCCCAAGCTCGATGCCCTAGCTGCAGGCGCTGAGTGAATGCCACCGTCGGGGTGGGGCCATCGGGCTTTGCCCACTTCGCTGGCAGTTTGCGATCTCTGGAGCCTGTCAGTGCGGCAACGAGAGTGGGACCCAGCCCGCGGACAAGTTCATCGGCCACTTGATGGATATCCATTCGAGCGGTTCTCGTGTGCTGACCAGTGACTGTGCTTGTAGGCATGGCCCGATCATAGACACATCACCTCCGAGATTGCCCTCGGATTACCCCCGGATTACCCCGCCGGCTCAGAAGGGGCGGGCTTGCCGTCCAGTCTGGCCAGACCGCCGGGCAATGTGCCTCGTCGGGTGAATACACGTTCATAGTCCTCGAGCCAGGCTGCGGCACGGGCCCTTTCCGGTCGGCCTTGAGAGAGTCCTAGATGGTGAGGAGAGTAACGGTCAGGAACGAAGAGCCACCGGCTACTGCGCGTGGCCGGCTAATTCAAGCGTGCGCTCCGGGGAGAAGCGAACCTCGCCCGATTCGAGCTCGCCCGAGAGCGGTGGAGTGCCCGATAGCCGATTGGAGAGCGGGCAGTCAGGCGAAGGAACGAACGCTGACCCCCGCGATAGACACAGGCATACTCATGAGATGAGGCCTCGCCCGCACCCGAACCAAGTCCGCATGCGACTGCGCTTGGGGTTAATCGGTGTCGCAATCGGCGTCCTCGAGGTGGTCTCTTTCGCGGTCGTTAGTGCCACGCCAGACCTCGGTGGTTTCGCCGGCATCGGAATTGGGACCGTGACGATCATCGTTTTTGGTGGCCAAGCAATCTGGGCTTTGGCGCAGCGGCGACATATGGACAAGTCCTAAAGCTGCGCCGTCGTCCTGTCCTGAGGTTGGACAACCGTCCCCATAGACGATCGGTCACCGGCCGCGACGGGACGCAATGATGCCGTAGATGAGGCAGCCGAGCCCACCCAGGGAACACGCTCCGACGACAAGCCATCCGGCGTAGCCCCTGCTTACGACGGTGAGATCGGCTGACATGAAAAAGAGGGTGGCGGCGACGGCGAGAGCTCCAAGGCCCAGGACGATCATGATGGGGGCTTCGCTGCGCTTCATGAGGTCATCCAACCTGTATGCGCGAAGGCGCGGCGACGGGATGCGTCTCTGCCCCGTCTCATTAGCCGATCGGTCAGCGGTCACGCAGGAGGTCCCATCCTACGGGCGGTCCGTCGGTTCAACTGCTAACAGAGAGAGGGGCAGGGGAGGCTGGCTGTGAGCAGGAACATGCTTACGTGGAAGGCCACAGCAGCAGCCCCAATCAGTGAGAGAGCCGGAACGAGTGCGCGGCGGCCGCGCAGCATGCGACGACAGGAGAGGGCGATCGCCAAGAGCCACAGTGACAATTGCATGCTCACCAGCGCGGGCCTGGCCCACAGGAAGTTGCCGCCCATGATGTCGCGCCAGAGAACTGCGACGAGGATGACGACCAGGGTCGCAGCAAAGCCGACGATCAGCACCACGATCGCGCCCGCGTCGACCCTGGTCGAGGGGTGCGAAGGCACCAGCGCCTCGGCGGTGATCATGACCGGAGCATAAACGGGTTTACAGCGTCGCCGATAGGCCCGCGTAGCTTGAGGAGAAAATGCCCGATTGCCGATCGCTGACCGGTGCTGGCTACGTCCCCTCTAGGTTCGCACCAGCGCGTAGGCCGGTCCTTGCGGGCGCCCCGCGGTTCTTGTCTCATTCCTTGCTCATACCCGTCGCCGGCGGTCTAGTGCCGGCGACGTCTGCGAGCCCGCGGAGGTACTGCCCGTTTCGCTCGATGACTGCGATGCGTCGTAGCCGGTAACCAAGTGGCTGGTCCTTCCAGTCGCCGGTGGGGCGGACTTCCTGCAAGTACACCCAGTGGCGGCGGATCTCGTCGACGACGCCGACCCACATCAGGTCGGGGCGGCGGTCTTTCTGCACCGCGATGATGGAGCCGTCGGCGCCGAACGCTTTGAGCACGTTCCGAGTCCGATCAAGGTCGACGTTGAGAAGCCCTGTAGGAATCCGCGGTGGCCATTCTGGACGGAGCTGCGCCGCCCGCGACTCGAACGACGTGTCGTTCCGCACGTCGTGCAGGTCGGTGAGCCGGAACGCAATGTGACCGTCGAAGAATCCACCATCGGCAGTCCTCGCCAGCAGGACCCACTTCGAGCCGACGGCTAGGACGTAACCGCTGTACCGTGCGCCGAGCTCCGAACGGCGTCTAAGCACCAGCAGTTGATCTGTGGCCGTGGATCGGAGACGGGCGCGAAGACGAGACTGACGCATGCAAGAAGGGTGCCACACCGCCGTGTTGGGAAAGCTCGCGAGGCAGCTCTCACGGCCGGGTTGCACGTTATCGACTTACAACCACGCCCACGTTTGGACTCAACGTCCCAATAGGCGATCGGTGATCAGCCGACCGCAAGGGGAAACGCTGGCCAACTTTGGCAGGTAGTGCCCTTGGGCAGCCCGGCGCAACTGTCCATGACAATATTCGTCCATGCGGCTCTGGCCTAAGCGCTCTCGACTCACACCTCCGCGAGAAGAGGTCGATCCCAGGGTTCCCAAGCTGGTGGACTGGGATCAGCACGGCATTGTCGGCACAATTGGCTCCGGACCTGCTGCGGGAACGACCGTGGTCGCCCACAGCTATAGGACAGAGACCGGCGGCCTCGACTTCTACGAGCTGGAGTTCTGGGACGGCCCCGACCAGGTCTTCGACGCGGCCGGCCGGTTCGTCATGAGCGATTGGGTCACCGACAATCGAGTGCCCGGCGAAGAGGGTGGCCTTATCGACGCGCTGACCCGTGATGTCGATGTCACATGGTGGACCGACCGGGAACGGATCGACGCGTTTTGGTCGACGCACTGGGACCCACGTTAGGGACCCGCCTGACCAGCTTCAGCGTCTCACTTGCCGATGGAGTAGCGGGCGCGAGTCGACTAGGTCAGTGGGTCCGGAGCTGATCTGACTAGTTTCGAGTCATGCCCGATCGCCCGCTACCGCCCGCCCCAAGTGAGCAGCATCAACTGCGGCGGTACCTGGAGGCTGCCGTCCAGGAGTGGGGCGTGACGTACTGGCACGAAGACCGAAACTGGACCTCGGCTAATGGTCGCGAAGTCGTCTGCGGATGGGGGACCTACATCGACCGGGGGTCCCAGCGGGTGCCGATCAAGGTCTGGTTTGACGGACTCGACCATGACATCGCGATCTACGGTGAGCATCGGCGCAAGGACGAGTACGCCGAGTGGCAAGACCTCGCGGTCATGTCCACCGTGCTTGACGAAGTGATCAATGTCCTCGCTCGGATGCGCCAGCCCGTCCGATAGGGGATCGCTTTCTTAGTCGACCGCGGATTCGTCGAGGAGTTATGCGCCGTGCGTGACAATGGCGTCATGAGCAAATCGGGCCCCGGCTTTTTCGTTGTCGGCAGCATCATCCTCGCGCTCTCCGGGCTCGTGAGTGGCGGCGGCGTTGCCTTCAACTTCTTGTCCGGTACTGATGGGGGAGCGAACATCGGCGCGGGCCTTCTCATCTTCGCCGGCATACCCGTCGCCCTCGTGGGCTTGGTCCTGCTGCTCGTCGACCTAGCCCTCTACGTCGGATCGAAGAACAGCGAGAGAAGACTGTCCCGATAGCCCATCGGGAAATGAGACGCTTGGCCAAGGCGCGGGGCAAGGGCACACTGAGGCGGTGATCTACTACATCGCACCTCTAGTGCTCGGGGCATCGTTCGTGGGGCTATGTTTCGTTCTCCGAGCAGAGCAGCGGGCTCGCCGACGCAAGTAGCCCCGTGGCATAGCGTCCGATAGACGACCGTCTTCTGGCCCTCTTGATGGCTTGACCGTGGTCCCATCTCGTGAGCGTGTGTGCTGGATGATTGACGCATGACGGGCCCCGAGGAATTGCTCCCGCTGCGGAGATCGACATCCCGTAGCAGGGACGAGATGGCGGCGGCTGTCGAACGGAGCGTGCTTTCGGAGCACCCGGTTCTGTTCCAGCGTGTTGTCGGGGTCATCGACGAGTACAGGACAACGACGTCGAGGATCATCGAGCAGCGGCTCCAACGAGGGGATGCGGACAAAGTCAGAGACGTTCGCTCGGTCCGCTGGTTGAACGTGCGAGGTATTCCCGGTGCCGTCACTTTCATCGCAACGTTCTTGGTGTTCGAAAATCTGAGTGGTGGCAGGTATCAGCCGCGGGCTGTCCCGTTCTCGAACATCACGGCCGCCGTCCCGGACCGTCTCGATGTCCTGGCTGCTGTGTGGGCTGGGGTGGCCCTGCTCGGTGCTGTCGTCGGGGTCATGTCGGCGGATCGGTCGTGGCCGCCGTACCTGGTCGGAGGGGCCGCGGCGCTGTCGCTGCCGTCTGCGGTCCTCGCTGTGTTCGACGAAGGAACGGCCGTCAACGAGCACATCGCGCCGTGGCTCGGCACGTGGTCATTGATGCTTCTCGTGCTGGCCGGATTGGCCTTGGCTGTCTGGTCACGGGGTCACCGGCGTCGCCTCGAGGTGTCAGGGGGAGCCACAGCCCGGGTTGCCGCCGCGCGGGCGGGCATAGAGGTGGAGCATGAACGTGCCCTCTACCGCCTCGCGGAACTGATGCCACCCCGCTCGCCAGAGGGGCGTGAGCTGCTCGGGGACCGTGACCGGGCGGTGGTCGCATCCCGTCGTGCGGTCGGCGCCTCTGCGTGGGACTTGGCGAAGTCCGAGGGGCCCGCGCCCGTTGGCTGCTTCATATTGGCAGCAGAACACTCGGTCAGATGTGCCCAGCTCGGACCGGCAGGATGACGGTGTCCCATCAGCTGATGGGCCACAGGGCGCGGCTCGCCTCGGGGGCGTCGTGACGGCTGAAGCGGGCCGGCCAGTTCGATAGTCACGACCATCCCGTCGACGAGGCACTTCCGCGGCTCGGCTTCGGTAGATGATTACGCGTGGCGCTATGGGCGCAGGGTCAGCTCCGCTCGGATGCTTGAGACCTGCTTGTTGAACGGGTGCGGAGAGAGGTGCTGGGGGCATGTGGAAGTGGCGCGTATCGGGTGGCTGCGTCGTCGTTCTGGGGATCGCCACGCTGGTGATGGGCCTTTGGCTTACGGATACTTGGCTCTCAGGTGATCTCGTATCCACTGGCCGAGGTCACCCACTCTTAGTCGTCACGACTGGTGGGCTGTTCGCGTGGTTAGGTGTTGGTCTTTTCACTCACCCGACGCGGGCTGCAGCACGGCTGACTCGTGGCGATGAAATCATGGCTCGAGCTCGACGAGCTCATGCAACGGCACAGCAGGACGCGGCTCGACGCGCGCGGCGGAGGGCTCGCTCAGCTCGGTGGCCATTCAGGTGGTTCGTTCGCCATTGAGGCGCGCTGCCCGGCAAGGGATCGTTGGCCGGGCCCTCGCAGTGGGGCGTCGCGACGAAGTGCGCTTCAGGGCCGCGGCGTCTCACTAGGGGATTCTTCACCGAGATGCGTTTCGGACTGACCCATCAAGACGGTCAGGTCAGCGCAGCTCGAGAAAACGGTCGACGTGCGGCAGCGCCCGATGGTTGATCGGCTACTGCAGTTCAGGATCTTGCCGGACCGCTTTCCTGTAGCTAACGACGCCCAACACCGTATTGACCAGGCCTGTAGCAACGAGAAGCCAACCGTAGGCCTGGCCAGCGGCCACGACCCCCAAGCCTGCGAAGAGGGTGACTAAGGCGCTCACCGCCACGATGAACGACCAGCGTCTACTCATGCACTGATTATGAGCCCTGCCCCGTGTCTCGCTAGGCGATCGGTCACCGAAGCAGGGCAGTCAGGGGTGGATCGGTGCCAGAAGTCACGATGTCTCTAGTTGCGTGCATCAGCTCGACGAAAGTCGTCTTGACCGCTAAACAGGCTGCATGTGGGCAAACATGCGTAAGAGCGACGTGGCTCGCATATTCCTGTCGAAAGCCGACCTGATCATCCTCTCGAACAGTCTTTCGGAGGTGTGTTACCCCTCGCCACGATGGCCGCCTCGACCTATCACCCCCGTCCAACTCGAACATGCCGCCGGCCTTCGCATCCGAGTGAGACGTCATTTGCATCCCCAAGGCTGGAACTTTTGGCGACGGCGATTTTCCGGAACGGAGGAGCTTTTTCCTGTTCGGGTCAGCGAGGTAGACCTTGCCGTCCTCATCCTCTGCGTCCGCGCCACCCTCGATGAATTCGGCGAGGACTTCGACTTCGAGAGTCGCATTGGTTACAGATCGGGTCAGACCAGAAAACTCCGCAACAGGTTGCAGAAGCACTACGACGCTCTTGTCCTGGAACGACGGCGTCTTAGGTCCTCGCGATGGGACTCATTCGGTAAGAAGTTCTTCAATGAGCGCCTCCGTGGACGTGTCCGATAGACGATCGCTTTTCGGGAACAGAAAGCCTCAGCTAGGGGCCTATCAAAGATCGTGGAGCCGCCCCCGTCGAGTGCTTTCACGTCGATGCAGAGATGGATGACGCACCCTTACCCTGCGACATCCACAACGCCCAGCTCGCGCCCAACGCTCCCGCGGCCGCGCCTACGGCAACACAGGTCGCCCACAGGGCTCCGACCGATGGATCGAGATCGAACGCCACCAGCACGGCCGCAGCCGAGGCGGCTCCGAGGAGGCTGGCAGCCACGATGACGACGACCGCCCGGGTCCACGACTCTGACCGTCGTGGGGATACGCAGCGGGCGACACCCCACGCCAGAAGCGACGAGACAAGGCCCACCACGCTCCCGGCCACAGCGAAGCAGGCCATGAAGAAGGCTGCCGACCACAGGGTGTACGAGTAGTAGCTGGCACTGCCCGGGTCTCCCGGGGGAAGAAGAGCAGCGGGCCCACCCATGAGGACGACAGCGATGACGACGGCGGAACCGCATCCCGCCAGGACCCCGCCCCAGATCGCGTGTCTCATCAATAGCGGTCGCAGTGCCCGGCCCACGTCTTCCTCCAGCTCGGTCCTCAGCAACACATCATGCCGTCTTGATGTCTAGTCGCAGACGATGTGACCCATATCGAGGGTGCAGATATTGGGGCGGTCGCTCATCGCGTGCTCCTTGGCGTGGCGCCAGCTATCTCCCAAAAGTGCCCGATAGACCATCCGTGTCCGTACGCGCGTGGCGGTCCGGCTTCGAGGCGGTCACGAGGAGTCGATCTAGGGAAGGGTATGAGCTAACCCGAAGGAGTACCCATGATGGCGCGTTTCCGCTCTCTACCGCTTCGAGCACTCCTGCCCTTGCTCTTCATCTTTCTGGCTGCCATGTGGCTGGGCATCGGTGTCCTCGTCATGCCGGGCGAACAGTCAGTAATTGCGCGTCTGCTTGGAACGATCTTCTACGCGGGTGCGATGACGGCTTTCTTCGGTGTGGTCATTAGCCGTGCCCGGCGTGGTGCCGGCGGCATCGATGAGTTGTCTCGGATGCAAGCGGCGGTGAAGGCAGGCGCAGTTCCTCCGGACGTCGACTCATCGACATGGATTCCGATGCTGGAGAAGTGGCATGACCAGAACCGCAGGTGGAGGTGGCTGGCGCCTGTCCTGTTTACGGGCTTTCTTACGCTCAGCCTCTGGATCGCCTCGACATCGGGTCCGGTCTGGTTCGTCCTTGCTCTCGTTTTCCTCGTGTTGCTCATTGTGTCGACGGTCAGCGCCTCGCGGGGCCACGACAGGCTCGCCCGCATGCTCGACGAGCTACGAGGCAGTGAGCTGCACGCACGGTAGGGGATGGCCTAGCGAACTCACCCTGGCATGCTTGTTCCATGAAGACGCATTCGGTGGTGTTTTGGTTCAGATGCTGCCGGCGCTCTGCTTCGGAGGCGCTTGCATCATGGTCGGAGCATTCAAGGGCGTCCGAGATGGCCTAGCGGGCGAACCTTTTCTCTTCACGCCGCTCTACAGGAAGTGGGGCCTGGCCGGCATGTTCCTCATGGTTCTTGATTCCATGGCAATCGTCGTCTGGCTAGTGACGCTGCCGGGCTGACTAGCCGGTAGATCGCGGGTGTCCGGAAGGGGATCGGTCGTAGGGCGACGTCTTGTGTTTTCTCCGCGCGCGTCCTGCCGCCCTCGGAGTACGAGCGGAGACGGGGGCGAGCTGCTGGTGCGGCCCGTCCTTCCGCCTTCCCACTCAGCCCTGGTCGGCGGCCCGCTGCTCGGCGGCGATCACGTCGACTTGGTCGGTGGGCACCGTGGTCGTGCCGGCGGGGGTGTCGACTTGCAGGGTGGCCGGGCCGTACTCGTCGGTTGAGTCGTCGGCCGTCCAGACCGCTCCCCAGATGCCGTTGGCGAGGGTCGCCGGCGTCGTGATACCGGATGCGCTCACGATGCGGACCGCGGTGACGTCGGCCCCGGCCTGTCCGCTGAGCTGCGCGTGCTGCGCCCCGGTGTCGGGGTCGCCGAAGCCGGCCACGTACCCGAACGAGACGACCTCGTCGGCCGCCAGGCCGTTCCGCAGGCTCGTCGTGCCGGTGGAGACGACGACACCGTCCTGTTCGAACGACTCCTCGAGGGTGTCGCCCTCGATGGCCCACTTCCCTTGGTAGCCGTCGGCCTGCTGCGACAGGAGGGGCGTGGCGACGGCGGTGAGCTGGTCCTCGGCCGAGGCGGTGGAGCCCGACGAGACGGTGGACGGGGCGGCCGCAGCGGTCGTGACGGCGGCAAGGCCCGTCGCGACCAGCAGGGCTGAGACGGCGACGGCGGTGCGGGGCTTGTTCATGGGGTTGCTCCTCGAGTCGGGGTGTCGGACGGGAACGGTCGTCCCGTCGCGTTCTCAGCCTCGCTGTTGTGCCGGGCCCTGACGTGGGCCTTGGGTCGCCAGGCGCTACGCCTGAGGGACCATGTTGGGTCCTCTTCTAGACGCCCGGCCGTGTGGGTTGGGGTGGGTTGGGTCTTCTTGGTGTGGGCACTGCTTTTGGTGGGACTGGCGTTGCTGCGCTAGCGCGGGTCTCGTGGTGGGTGGTGGTGCCAGGGAAGAGACGAGTCGTCTGGCACCACCACGGGTCCGTCCATGCGAGAAGACGAACCGCTACTCAGGAGGCATGCTCAACTGAATAAGAACGAACCTAAGCCAAAAGAGCGTTTGAGGCGAGTAGCTGTGCGTAACGGTGCTGCGCAGCTGAGGTGGCCTGCTCATCGATGAGCTCATTCATCAGTAGGAAACACCCGACGCACCTCAGGCCAGCTCGTAAATACAAGGGCTGGCTGGCCTTCGCGGCTTCTAAATCGGCCGATGAAGATTGGCTTTGCAGCTCTGGCGCGAGTGCCCACCGGCGGATGCGGTCAAAAGTCCGCGAATTGCGTGCGCCCAGTAATTGATTGTCCGCAGGGCGCCCGATGGTCGATGGAGAGTGAATATGAGGAGCGTCGAAATGACATGCCGGGCATTGTCTTGCCCGGTCGCTTGCGTTTGGAGGAGCGGCGTACCTGTCGAATTGCGCCCCTAGGGCGCTGTTTCTGTGATCTCGTACGTGCAGGTGAATGCAGGGCCGTAGATACGGTAGATGTCTTGAGGGTCAGCTTGATTTTGGACTAAGGCATCGCCAGGTCGGACCACCATCGCCTCTCCCCAGGGGGCCTCGATCGAGAAAGCGCCATCGTCGTTGGTAACGACGACATAGTTCATTGGCTCGCCTGAAGGAAGGTAGCGCTGGTATCCCTCTGCATCGGGAGAGTCCTGCGGGGCCCCGTAGCGAGTAGGGAACTTCTCGGAAGAAACTAGAATCTCAGTCTCGGTGTTCTCCCCGCAGTCACTTCGAACCACCATGTCACCGTCCTCCGCCGCGGAAGAGACAGTCTCAATGCCGTCACCTTCTAGGCGCGACACGACAACCTCACCAACCGTTGCCGGCCGAGCAGTAACCGGGGCAGTCTTCTTAGCGGTCCCTCCTCGTCCCGCAGCCATAGCATCCGCAAAAAAATCGACGCGATCTTTCTTTGGAAGATCCTCGATCTCATTCGCAAGCTCTCCTGCGGCTGATGCCGACGAAGCCGGGGTGAAGGTCGGGGAGGACACTTCTTCCGGAGCGGAAGTAGTGGAACACCCAACGAGGTTCACGGCGAAGGCAACGAGGACAGCTCCGCTAAGGGAGGCACGCATATGCCTGCGATTAATCAACATGTATTTCTAATCCTAAGGGTTTAGATTTGTCGTGAGGGGATAGCGGAGTCCGAGGCCTCGCAATTGTTGTTCGCCTCCACAGTGGGTTCGACGACCTCTGTCTTGGGCTGTGTCGGCGCTTATCCCGACTGCACCGCGAGTCCACCTCCGTGCCCTTCTGGACAGGTACTCATAAACCTACGGACATGCGATGCGGAAACTTGGCGAAGACACATAGTGTTTACCTGGATGCAACGTAGGAGTGGGTGCGGCCTCAGGGGCCGATTCCGTTGCAGGGACCGGGGGTTAGAGGGGTCTCGGTAAACGATCGGTGGCCGGAGGCCTGTGGTTCAGGGGCCTGGTGCCCGCCGGTCAGAGCCCCAGCTCGGGCAACGGGGCTAGGTTCCTAGGCTGGCGGACGGCGGAGTGACGTGAGGTCGGGGCCTTGAGGTGTCGTGCCTCGAGGGACGCCGCCATGAGGCTCCGGCTCCAAAGGGCATGGGTGCGTGCTCCCACTTCGGGCAATTCTGCATAGTCACTTAGGGAAGTTACGGCGGGCACGTTGTGCGAGCAGGCTGAGTGCCGGCGGTTGGCATTGTCCGGGGTGGCTACTGAGGTGTAGGAGAGCTGGCCCGAATGAGAGTCTGTTGCCCGATAGCGATGGGTGCGTCGGTATCACCGTCGACGGCTCGGACCTCGATCTGGCACATAGTGAGCGTGCAACCTGCTCGGACCACAGTGCCGACAGGGCAGAGGTACTCGCCGCGGGCTGGGGCGATGAGGTTGAGCTTGTACCCCACGGTCAACACCTCGGACCCTTCCTCCATGCGGGTAAGAGCTGCATAGCCGTCGGCGCTGACACCGATTGCACTAGTTGCGCCGGCGTGAACGTAACCGTGCTGCTGAGACACTTCCGGCCTTCTTGGAAGGATGACCGACACCATGCCGTCGTCGACGCGATCGAGTGTCGCGCCGAGGTGCGTCAGAAGGCCTTGACGGTCAAAGCTTGCTTTCACTCGGGCGCGGATCGAGGCGATGGCTAAGCCTGGGACGTGCGCCATGAAAACCTCCGTCAGCGGATGATCTTCTCGACAACCAGGATGACTCCGATCACGATCATGGCGATGCCTGACAGGCGGGTCACCACCCGTGCCGCCGCGGGCCGCGACGACAGCACTCGCCGGGCACCGAAGCCGACGACCAGGTAGACCACGGCGCAGTTGGCGACGTGCAGCAGGCCCAGCGTGCCCATCTGCACACCCACAGGCCAGGGGGCGGTGGTGTCGGTGAACTGAGGGAGGAGGGCCAGGAACAGCAGGAACACCTTTGGGTTCAGCCCGCTGATACCGAGGCCCTTGGCCGCCTGCCGCAGCGGGGAGGAGGCGGCCGTTACTGCCTCAGCTCCCGGCACGGTCGCGGGGTGTCGGAGCAGGCCTACTCCGAGCCAAATCAGGTAAAGGGCGCCGAGAACCGTCATCACGGTCAGGACGACAGGAACGCGGCTGACGAGCGCTCCGACTCCCGCCGCGACGATCAGGGTCGCTAGGAGGTGGCCGGCGAGCATGCCGAGGACAGCGGGGACGGGCGATCGGTGCCGGAGGCCGGCCGTGATGGCGTAGGCCCAGTCTGCCCCGGGGGTGATGACGAACAGCACCGACACCGCCCAGAACGCCGCGAGCGAGCCCCACGTCATGTCAGTTCCTTCCGTCGTGTCACGAGTTACCGGAAGACTATGAGGCATTAAGTGGCAGGTGGTTCGAACTTATGGCGGTTTAGACCTCCAGGGTGGGAGGATCGATCCCATGGATGCGATTGACCGGAAGATTCTCTGGGAGCTGCAACGAGACGCCCGTCTTACGGTCACGGCCTTGGCTGACCGTGTTCAGGTCAGCCTCTCGGCCGGGCACCGCCGATTGCGTGAACTTGAGCACTCCGGGGTCATCGTCGACTACAGGGCAAAGATCGACCCCGCCATGGTTGGGCTTGGCTTCCAGGCGGTCTTGTTCGTCACGATGCGTGACGGGGGCAGCCAGGTGCTCGACGAGTTCGAGAGTGCGGTCGCTGCGGTGCCCGATGTCATCGACGCCCAACGCCTTTTCGGGGAGCCGGACTACGTGCTCCGCGTCGTCACCCGCGATCTGACGTCGTATCAGCGGCTTTACGACACGCGCCTATCGGCCCTGCCCGGTGTCCTCCGCCTGAGTAGCACTCTCGTCATGAAGGAAGTCATCCGAGATCGGCCCCTACCTCTCGGATGATGATGCGACAAGGCGGTCTTTCGGTGACCAACGCCTGGGCGGTCATAGCTGACTGAGTCAGGATCGAAGGGGGCTTTTGGGCGTAGGGCAACGACCGAGACCCGGCCGGGCCGGGCCCGGCCGGTGCGAGGCCTCTACAGCCTCGCCCGGGGTGGGGAGTGTTGCTGTTGTCCCAGTTGTGGAGATGCAATGGGTGACGACCCTGCTCGACGGCGTGAGCGTCGGAATGAGGACCTGCTCGGGGGCCGTGTGGTCCAAATGTCGACCTCTCGCCAGGCGCCGTCGAGGAGCGTGTGACCGGCCGTGATTGCCATGTTTGGGCGAAGGCAACGTTGATCGACAGTCGACATGGCCTCGCCCTCTCGTGGCTCTCTGCGACATGAACGAGACAACGCGGTTAAGTGGTCAACCACTCTGGTCCGTTCTAGGATCGAGGAAATGACCGGAGGAACCATGAAGCCCACTGCTGATCTCTACGACGACCGCGGCGAGGACTTTCAGTCGCTGCCCCTGCAGATGTTGAACCTGGGGGGCGTGGCGCACTTCAGTGGCCCGATCCGCACGGTCAAATGCTTCGAGGACAATGCTGTCCTCAAGGCGACCGTCTCCGAGGCGGGCGGTGGCGCCGTTCTCGTCGTCGACGGTGGCGGGTCCGTTCGGCGGGCACTCATGGGGGACATGATCGCCGAGATCGCGGCATCGAACGGCTGGGCGGGAGTCGTCATCCACGGGGCGGTGCGGGACCGAATCGCTCTTGCCGGCATCGAGCTCGGAGTCAAGGCCATCGGGTCCAACCCCAGGAAGAGCACCAAGCTGGGTCACGGTGTCGTCGACGAGATCGTCGAGTTTGGCGGCGTGACATTCCGCCCTGGCGCGACCTTGTTCAGCGACGAGGACGGCATCCTTGTCGAACGCTAAAGCCTCCACGGAGCCGCGACCTCGTGCCGGACGGCCGCCCCGCGCACACGGCAGCACCATTCAAGGCCTCGGTCCGGTTCAGATTGCCAGCCATGAGCCCGCCTCCAACGAAATCGCGCGCGCTCTCCTCGACTACATCCTCTCCGGCCAAGTCGGGCCGGGGGAGAAGCTGCCCTCAGAGCGCCAGCTCAGTGAATCGTTCGGCGTTGGACGATCAGTGATCCGCGAAGCACTTAAGTCCCTGGGACTCCTTGGTCTTGTCGAGTTCCGCCACGGTGGCGGGACGTACTTCCGAGGCGCCGAATCCGACTTGCTGCCCAGGGTCATCGAGTGGGGGCTGCTTCTGGGAGAGCGGCACACCACGGACCTCGTCGAGGCACGCCAGCATCTGGAGAAAATCACCACGACCCTGGCTGCTGCTCGTCGTTCAGACGACGACCTCGCCGCGATCGAGGTCGCTCTCGAGTCGATGCGGGCTGCCCGAACCACCGAGGAGTTCGTCACGGCCGACGTGGCCTTCCATCTCGCCGTCGCCGACGCCTCCGGTAACACGGTTCTGGCGAACATGCTCAAGAGCATCTCGTCGCTTCTTCGCGTGTGGATTCACCGGGTCATGGAGGCCGAGCCCACCTTCGACGTCTCGTTCCACGAGCATGAACCCGTCTTCGACGCGATCAGACGACGAGACCCGGACGCGGCCGGAGGGCACATGGAAAAGCACATGGCCAAGGCCAGCGCCAGACTCATCGCCACTCTGGGCGACTCGACCTCGATCGACGCCAACACGTGACAAGGGCCCCCACGGGGGCCCTTTTTTCGTCTTCCGGAAGCGCCCTGGAAAAGTCCATCCGAACTGGTTGACTGGTCGACCACTTATTGTGTAGCGTCGTCCACGTTCCTCGCGGAGGAACATCTGGCTCCCACTTGGGGAGTACGTCAACGTCGCCGTCTGGGAGAGATCCCTAACCCTTAAGAGGAGCAACGATGCTCGCAATCTTCGGATTCGCAACGCTCGCCACATTTATGGTCGCGGTCATGCGCAAGTACGCGACAGCGTTCGTCGCGATTATCGCAGCCCCGGTCATCTTCGCCGTCATCGCCGGCTTCGGTCCGCAGCTGGGCGACATGGTCCTCTCGGGCCTTGAGACCGTCGCACCGACCGCCGTCCTGCTGCTGTTCGCAATCCTGTACTTCGGGATCATGATGGACGCCAAGCTATTCGACCCGGTCACCAACTTGATCCTGCGAATCTCCAAGGGTGACCCGGTCAAGATCGTCGTCGGCACCGCCGTCCTCGCGCTCCTCGTCGCCCTCGACGGCGACGGCACGACCAGCTACATGATCATCTGCTCGGCGTTCATCCCCATCTACCGCCGCCTGGGCCTAAACCCGCTGATCATCGCCGTCATCGCGACGATGTCCCTCGGACTCATCTCCGGCTCCACCCCCTGGGGCGGCGCCGCCACCCGCGCCATCAGCGTCCTCAACCTCGACGCTGGTGAGTACTTCGTCAGCCTCATCCCGTCCCTGGCCCTAACGTCCCTTTTCATCATCGGCATGGCATTCGTCCTCGGCATCCGGGCACGCCGCACGGTCACGCCGGAATCGATTGCCGAGCTCTCCGCTGAGATCAAGGCCCGCAAGGCTGAGGGCGGCGAGAAGCCGACCTGGCGCACCTTCGTCAACGCCGGCCTGACTGTTCTGCTGCTGGTGCTCCTCGTCGCCGACATCGCGCCCCTGGTTGTGCTGTTCATCGGCGGCTTCGTGATCGCACTGCTGGTCAACTACCCCAAGCTGTCCACCCAGGGCGAGCTCATCCAGCGCCACGCCGCCAGCGCCGTCCCCGTCGTCATGCTCGTCCTCGCTGCTGGCGTCTTCACCGGCATCCTGTCCGAGTCCGGCATGATCGAAGCGATGGCCGACACGCTCCTGAGCGTCGTGCCTGACTCCCTCGGGAATTTGATCCCGCTCTTTACTGCGATCATTGCGATCCCGCTCGGGTTCTTCATGTCCAACGATGCGTTCTTCTTCGGCATCCTCCCTGTCCTGGCAGAGTCCGCTGGGCAGTACGGAGTCCACGCCAACGAGATCGCCCGCGCCGGCGTCGTCGGCCAGATCAGCCACATGATCGGCCCGGCCTCGGCTCCGCTGTGGGTCCTCCTGGGCCTGCTGAAGAAGGAACTCGGCGAGTTCCAGCGCTTCTCCATCCTTTGGGTCGTTGCCGGTTGCTTCGCGTTCCTGGGCTTCCAGCTCCTCACCGGCGCCATCTCCCTCGCTTAGCCTCTCCCCTCCAGACCCCGGTCCGTCAATGAGACCGAGAGAAGAAAGAAGGACACACCATGACCACCGACAAGACCTACCGCCTCGCAGTCCTGAACGGCGACGGAATCGGCCCGGAGATCGTCCCGGCCTCCGTCAAGATCCTCGATGCCGCCGTCGCCGCAGCAGGCGCCCCCGCCATCGCCTGGCAGGAGCTGCCCCTCGGCCGTGCCGCGATCGACACCCACGGCACCGCCGTCCCCGACGAGACCCTCGAGGCGCTCGACAACGTCGACGGCTGGCTCCTCGGCCCCCACGACAGCGCCGCCTACCCCGAACCCCACAAGTCCCTCCTGAACCCTTCAGGGACCATCCGCAAGCACTTCGGCCTTTTCGCCAACATTCGCCCCGCAAAGGCATTCCGCGGAGGCAACGCGATCGTCGAGGGCACGGACCTGGTCATCGTCCGGGAAAACACCGAAGGCTTCTACGCCGACCGCAACACCTTCGCCGGCACCGGCGAAATGATGCCCACCCCTGACGTTGCGATCATGCACGGCATCATCACCCGCGCCGCCACCACACGCATCGCCCACGAAGCCTTCAAGCTCGCCATGACCCGCGACAAGCGCGTCACGATCGTCCACAAGGCCAACGTCCTCAAGATGACCACGGGCCTGTTCCGTGACGTCTGCCGCGACGTCGCCAAGGAGTACCCCGAAGTCAGCGTCAACGACTTCCACATCGACGCCGCCACCGTGCACCTGGTCCGCCGTGCCAACAAGTTCGACGTCATCGTCACCGAGAACATGTTCGGCGACATCCTGTCCGACCTCGCCGGAGAAGTTGCCGGATCGCTCGGTATCGCCCCGTCGATCAACTCCTCCGACACCCACGCCATGGCCCAGGCATCCCACGGCAGTGCCCCGGACATCGCCGGCAAGAACATCGCCAATCCCATCGCAATGATCCTGTCCTCGGCCATGCTCCTCCGCTGGCTCGGTGCCAAGTTCGACGACGCCCAGATTCTGGCTGCCGCCGACAAGGTCGAGGCTGCCGTGGACCTCGCCGTCCTCGAGGGCACCGTCACCCCCGACATGGGCGGCACCACCGGCACGAGCGAATTTGCGGACGCCGTCGTCGCCGCAGTCGCCCGCGTCTAGTTCTCCCTCGGAGCGCGCGATGTACACCGTCTTCGTCACCCTCGACATCAGGACAGGACACGACCAGGAGTTCCTAAAAGCCATCACGGAGAACGCTGCAGACTCACTGCGGCTCGAACCGGGATGTCAGGTGTTCGAGGTCCTTCGCTCCACCGAGACTCCAGGTCGGATACACCTTTACGAGGTCTACGCCGACGAGGAAGCGTTTTTGATCGGGCACAAAAGCTCTGATCACTTCCGCAAGTACACCGCGCGCTCCACCCACCTCATCGTCCCAGGCTCCAAATTCGAGCTACACGCCGTGCCCGCCACGGCAGGAACATCGGAACCAGCCCATGACCACTGACCAGCCCCTGATTGCCCTCATTAGCGCCGTCACCGCAGCGATCCGCCCCGCTGCCACGGCCATGATCGACGCCCTCCCTGAGGCCCGCATCTGGAATATTCTTGATGACCAACTGCTACAGGATGCTGACAACGCTGGAGGGGTCACCCCCGAGCTTGCCGACCGCATGACACGACTGATCGAGCACGCCCGTTGTGAAGGCGTCGACGGAATTCTTTTGACCTGCTCCATGTATGGTCCCGTCGCGGAACGCCTCGCGGCGGAGGCCACCGTGCCCCTTTTCGCCCCGGACCAGGCAGCCTTCGCGGCAGTCTTCACCGGTGAGTACACCAACGTTCTCGTCCTTTCTTCCGGGGCTGGCCCATTGATCGACTCAGTCGATCGCCTTCGCGCAGTGCTTGCTGACGCAGGCTCTGACACGACGGTCAGTGGTGCCGTGGTCCAGGACGCTGCTGCTGCCGCTCGAGCCGGTGACATCGCAGTCCTTGCCGCAGCCCTTCGACAGGCAGTAGAGGGCGCTGAGTCCACACCAGACGCCATCCTCCTAGGGCAATATTCCCTCTCGCCCGCCGCAACCGCGCTCGAGGAGGCCCTGCACATCCCCGTCATCGCCGGACCCCAACGAGCAGCCGCCGCCATGCGTCAGGCGCTTGAGAGTGGTGGCCCCGCATGATCGGCGCCATCGCTGACGACTTCACAGGCGGCACCGACGTCGCCGTGGCGTTCCGTCGCGCCGGCCTCCGCACCGTCATCCTCTTCGGGGGAACTGCCGATGCCCACGAGCTTCCCGACCACGATGCCGTCGTCGTCGCTCTGAAGACCAGGACGATTCCGGTCCAGGACGCCGTCGCCCAGTCGATCGCGGCCGTGGCATGGCTACGCCAACACGGCGCTGACCAAATCTTCTTTAAGTACTGCTCCACCTTCGACTCACGTCCCGATGGCAACATCGGGCCCGTCGCAGATGCCCTCGCGTTGATGCTCGACGCTCCCCGCGCAGTCGTCGTTCCCAGTTCGCCCGAGCACGGGCGCACCCAGTACATGGGACACCTCTTCGTCGGGGACCAGCTGCTGTCGGACTCGCCCATGCGGCACCATCCGCTGACTCCCATGACGGACTCGTTCATCCCCCGCGTCCTCGAACCTCAGACCAGCCGCACCGTCACCCTCGTCGACCACGCGACTGTGTGCGATGGCCGAGGCGCAGTCACACGAGCCCTCGACGCCGCCCAGGCCGATGGTGCCGGCTACATCGTCGTCGACGCCATCACACCGGCCGACCTGGTGGAGATCGGTCATGCATGCCTCGACGACGTCCTCGTCACCGGCGCAGCGGGCCTGGCCGGTGGCCTCGGCGCCGCCCGCGTGGCACGAACCGCCGGCAGCGACAGCGACCTCCGCAGCGTCCAGCAGAGCGACCCGGTCGGGCATGTCCCCGCTGCCGTCCTCGCGGGGAGCTGCTCTGCCCGAACGCTCGAGCAGGTCGCGGACATGCGCCAAACCCACGATGCCTTCCAGCTCGACGCTGTCGCGACACCTGATGCACAGGCCCTGGCCGCGAAAGCCCTGACCTGGTACGACGCCCTCGCGCCAGCGAAGGCACCGCTCATCTACTCGTCGCTGCCGCCGGACGAACTTCGCAGGTCGCAAGAGACCCTCGGCATCGACCGCGCCTCAGAGATCAATGAAACCGCTATGGGCCTCATCGCCCGAGGCCTCATCGACCGGGGTGTGCGGCGAGTCGTCGTCGCTGGGGGCGAGACCTCCGGCGCCGTCGTCACCGCACTCAAGGTCGACGGCGGACTCATCGGCGACGAAGCAGCACCCGGGGTTCCCTGGATCTACACCAACACGCACGAACCAGTGGCGCTGCTGCTGAAGTCGGGTAACTTCGGCGACCGCACCCTCCTTACCCGCTCCGTCGACAACTACGCGCACCAGGAGGCCCACGCATGAGTCGCTCCCTAGAAGAACAGACCGCCCGAGCTGCCCTCGTCACCGCCGCCCGATCGCTCTTCATGAGATCTCTCACCCACGGCAGCACCGGCAACCTCAGCGTCCGAGTCGGCGACCGAATCCTGGTCACTCCCACCGGGAGCAGCCTCGGTACGGTGACAGCCGAGGACATGTCCGTCATCGACGACGAGGGCGCACACGTCGACGGGGCGAAACCTTCTAAGGAAGCGTTCCTCCACGCGGCGGTCTACCGGGCCCGGCCTCAGGCGCAGGCTGTGGTGCACACCCACTCGACCTACTCCGCCGCAGTGTCTTGCCTTGCCGGACTCGACCCGGCCAACGCTTTGCCGCCCCTGACGGCGTACTTCGCCATGCGCATCGGGACGTTGCCGCTCCTGCCCTACCACGCACCCGGCGACGACACTCTCGAAGGCCTGGCTGAAGCAACCGCGCGCGAGAACCTGGCGATGCTCCTCAGTAATCACGGTCCCGTCGTGAGCGGAACGAACCTGGGTGCTGCGATGGATGCCCTAGAAGAACTCGAGGAGACAGCGAAACTGTTCCTTCTGCTCGACGGTCACCCCACTCGTCCCCTCACGCCGGAACAGGCATCAGCGCTACGTCCCCGGTGACACGTTCGGCTAGGGGCCCATGGCAGTGACAGGAGTTCTGACCGGCTTCGCCGTCATCGGCTTCGTCATCGTCGTCGGCTACGTCGTGGCTCGCTTCGGGGTCGTCGGCGAGAACGCACGGCCGGTATATTCGCGGACGGCGTTGATGGTCACGAACCCCGCGCTACTGTTCACCATCCTGTCCGGCTCCGACGTCACTGAGATTTTCACCGGTTCTGTCGCCGTCGCCGCTACCAGCGCCCTCGTCGTAGCTGCACTCTTCGTCGGACTCAGCGTGGTCCTGTTCCGCCGAGACGCGGCGACAATGACAATCGGAGCGATGTCCAGCGGCTACGTCAACGCCAACAACATCGGAATTCCGGTCGCTGTCTACGTCGTTGGCGACTCAGCACTCGTTGCCCCGGTCATCCTGCTGCAACTGGTCGTCCTGACCCCCCTCGTGCTCGTCATCCTTGATGCGGCGTCCGGGCGAGAAGGATCATGGCTGCGTATCCTCATCCGAACCGTCACGAACCCCGTCACTTTGGCCTCCTTGCTCGGTGTGCTCGTCGCCGCCTCCGGAATGACGGTGCCGGACGCCGTCCTCGCACCGCTCACGTTGCTCGGTGGCGCGGCCGTCCCGCTGGTGCTCATGGCGTTCGGCATGTCCCTACACGGCATGCGACCTCTGCAGCCAGGACCGGAACGGGTCGACGTCATCGTGTCTGCCACCCTAAAGTCACTCGTCATGCCCGTAGTCGCGTGGGGCTTGGCTCGCTTCGCTTTCCACCTCGACGACGAAGCCGTGTTCGGGGCCGTGGTCATGGCCGCACTGCCCACGGCGCAGAACGTTTTCCTCTACGCCAGCAGGTATGACCGAGGGGTCATGCTCTCCCGAGACACAATCTTGGTCACATCTGCCGCTTCAGTGCCGGTGTTGGTGGCCGTCTCAGTGCTTCTGCATCCTTAGTGGTTGACTGGTCGACCACTAATTACCCATACTGACTACAGGCCCTGCGCCTCTCAACGACGAGGAGTGACATGCACGACACGATCGACCGTTTAACCGACGGATCTCGACCCTCCGAGAGCTTTGTCTACGTCGGCTCACGGACAAGCCGTCACCGCGAAGGGAAGGGCGCAGGCATTGAGGTGTTCCGTGTCAGCGGTGACCTCGAGGATTGGAGCCGCGTCCAGTCTTTCTCTCTAAGCAACCCGAGCTGGCTCGTTGCGAGTCCAACCGGCTCGGTCATCTACGCCGTCCATGGCGACGGCAACACCGTTCGAGTCCTTCGGCGGGATCGTCGCACGGGTCTCCTCGGCTTTATCGACGAGGTCGACTCCGGTGGCACCAATCCCGTACACGCCGCACTCACCCCGGACGGACGTTTTCTGGTGGTGGCGAACCACAATTCTGGAACGGTGGCTGTGCTCCCCCTCCGCGGGGACGAGACCCTCGGCGACCCTGTCAGCGTCCTCGAGCTGGTCGGTGAGCTCGGTCCGCACCGGAGAGACCAGAACGGCGCCAAGCCTCACCAGGTCGTGTTCGACCCGTCGGGCGCGTTCCTGCTCGTTCCCGACAAGGGAATGGACTCGGTCTTCATCTTGGAGATCGACGACGACGGGACGCTCACAATGGATCCAGGGCGCACGGTGCGCCTGCGTGAGATGTCTGGTCCGCGGCACATCATCTTCAGCCCCAACGGCAGGCACGCCTGGTCTGTCGAAGAGTTCCGCTCAACCGTGACGTCCTACGATTGGGACCCGGAGCGCGGCAGGCTCGCTGTCCGCCAGGTCTTGTCCGCCCTCCCGGAGACGATGACCGGCGACAGCCGAGGCGCCGAGATCGCGTGCCACCCAGATGGACGGCACGTCTACGTCTCCAACCGGGGCGGTCCGGGGGACGCGTCACCCGGCGGTTTCTACCCCGACACGATCGCGACGTTCGACGTCGAGGACGGTCTCCTCCTTCGCCCTCGATGGGTCACGACTGCAGGAATCAGGCCCCGTTTCTTCAAGATCGACCCCAGCGGACGCGCTTTGGTCGTCGCCCACGAACGCGGGCACTCCATCGGTGTCCATCCGCTCACGCCGAGCACAGGCTCTCCTGGCGACCCGGTCACAGCCGCCACGACCGGCAGCCCGGTCGCCCTGCTGTTCATTCCAGTTGGCACGGCGCGACAGCTGATCTGACCTCTCGCGGTCACCGACGATCACGAGTCACCAATTCTGAGAAATGAGGTCCGGCATGGGCATCAGTGTGTGGGCGCTCATCGTCTACCTAGCGGTAATCGTCGTGTGGGCGGTCCTGCTTAAACGAGGCATCGGCGAGGCAATGATCATCGGGTTTATTGCCCTCTGCGGTTTCGGGGGGCCGCGGTTCTTCGAGCTATTCGCGACCGGCCTCGGCGAGGCGTTCGCCCAACCTGTCGTGTTCGCTGCGCTCTCGTTCACGTTCATCGGATTCGTCCTCACGCAGACCGGCATCATCGAGCAGCAAGTGGCGATCTTGAATTCGATGCTCGGTCGGCTCCGAGGAGGAGCGGGGTACGTCTCGACGATCGCCTCCGCGGGATTCGGCGCCCTCACTCACTCCGCGTCGGCCAACGCTGCGACGATCGGTAGCGTGACCATCCCGTGGATGGCCCGGTCGAACTGGAAGAAAGACACTGCAGCGGCCGTCGTCGCAGGCAACAGCGGCAACGGAACCGTCATCCCGCCGAGTGCCGCCTTCCTCATCATCATCGGCCTCGCCACCGTGTCGCCAAATATCGACCAAGACACGACCCTCGTGGCGATGTTCGCCGTGGCCGGCTATTGCATCCTCTGGCGACTCCTCGTGGTCTTCTACTTTGTTCGTCGATACCGCATCGCTCGTGTCGCGGGGGAGGACCTGCTGCCGCTTCGACGCAGCCTGCGCGCAGGCTGGCTATCGCTGGTGGTCTACGTCGGGATTGCAGCCCCGGTCGTCATTACCGTCGGTGTCGGTGGCGAGCTACTGGCTTCTTGGCTCGGTTCCCTCGGTGAGGACGCTGTATCAGCCATCAATATCCTGCTGTGGATTCCCGTCTTGCTCGGTCTGATTGCCATTGTCATCGGGCACAAGAAGCTGCCCAAGACGTTTAGCGACTGGTACTCGTTCATCGCCAGCACGGGACCGCGATACAAAGACATCGGCGCCACGCTCGTTTTTTCGTTCGCCGGGAGTGCCGTGCTACTCGGCCTGGGGCTGAACGAACAGCTGCAGACCGCACTCAATAGCCTCGAGGCGCCCGCGGTCGTAACTGTCTTCCTCGTCGTTCTCATCATCGCCGTCGTCGGGGGTCCCCTGTCGGCCACTGCAACGGCTGCCACCCTCGGAGGCGTCGCCTTCACCGTTCTGACTGCCGCCGGCATCGACCCGACCCTGGCTGTATGTGCTGTCCTCGTCGCCATCTCTACCGAAGGAGCGTCTCCTCCCGGCGGCCCGTCAATCTTCATCGCGGCCGGCATCGCCGAGGTCAACCCGGCCAAGACGTTCGCGCCCCTGGTGATCTGGTATGTCGTCCCCTTCCTCGTGATCGCGGTCGTGGTCGCCTTCGGCCTGATCCCCATTCCCCACTGAGCGAGAGAACTTGATCATGACCACAAATTCACCTGACTCCCCGACGCGGTTCGGTCCCGCACGCACGCGGCTCGTTGGCATTGTGACTGCTTTGTTTGTGACCGGACTCGTCGCGATGCTTCTGTTGGGCGCGGTCATCGTGTTCTTGCAAATCGCAGGCCTCATCGTCAATGACGCCCAGTTCGTCATCGACGCCGAGCGCGTCCTCGGGCCAGCAACTTACGCCGTCGCCGCGGCATTCGGCATCACCACGCTCGCCTTGGCACTGGCCCAGGGCTGGAAATCGCACGACTGAGCACGAAGGCCTCAAAAAGATGAATCCTGAGAACTACACCCACCCCGACCGCAACCTGGGCATGGAGCTGGTGAGGGCGACCGAGGCCGCGGCGATCCGCAGCGCCCCGTTCATCGGCAAGGGCGACAAGAACGCTGCCGACGGCGCCGCGGTCGACGCCATGCGCAAGTTCCTCGGCACCGTCGCCTTCGACGGCGTGGTCGTGATCGGCGAGGGCGAGAAGGACGAAGCCCCGATGCTCTTTAACGGCGAGCACGTCGGCAACGGCTTCGGCCCGGCCTGCGACATCGCCGTCGACCCGATCGACGGCACCAGCCTCACCGCGGCGGGACGCATGAACGCCCTCTCGGTCATCGCCGTCAGCGACCGGGGCAGTATGTTCGACCCCAGCGCCGTGTTTTACATGGACAAGATCGTCACCGGCCCCGAGGGCCGCGGCATCATCGACCTCGACCGTCCGATCGGCGAGAACATCACCGCCCTGGCGGCGGCCAAGGGCATCGCCGTCGAGGACATGCAGATCGCCGTCCTCGACCGTCCCCGTCACGCGGACCTGATCGCCGAGATCCGTGCCGTGGGCGCCTCGACCCGGCTGCTGCTCGACGGTGACGTCGCCGGCGGCATCAACGCAGCCCGTCCCGACTCGCGCATCGACATGTGCGTCGGTGTCGGAGGCACCCCCGAGGGCATCATCACGGCCTGCGCGGTGAAGGCCCTGGACGGCCTGATCCTCGCCCGTCTCGCTCCGAAGGACGACGCCGAGCGCCAGAAGGCGATCGACGCCGGTCACGACCTCGACCGCGTGCTCGACCAGGACGACCTCGTCACGGGCGACAACGCGTACTTCGTCGCCACCGGCGTCACCGACGGCGCCCTCGTCGCGGGCGTCACGCGCAAGCAGGGCATGATCCGCACGTCGAGCATCGTGTTGCGCTCGCACTCGGGCACCATCCGTCGCGTCGAAGCCGACCACCTCGTCTCGAAGTGGTACGGCGAATCAGTCTGACTCACTAGAGGACGACGGACCAGGGAGCTTGGCTCGCCCGGCCAGCCGCGAAACTGACCCGCGCTTCGCAGACCACGACAATGAGCCATGGCTAAAAAGGAAAACAGAGCCCTCCCCGTAGAGCGTCAGGAACACATCACCTCGAGGCTACGCGACCATGCCTCAGTTGCTTTTCGAGAGCTAGCGGACGAACTTTCTGTCTCCATCATGACCATCCGACGGGACGCTGCGACGCTCGAGCGCAAGGGTGTTTTGACCCTCACGGCGGGCGGGGTGGCGCGTCGACAGAGGCTCGCCGTGGCAAGGCCTACACCTCCACACGATGGTGTCGGGGTTGCCTCGGCAACGCTGAGGGCGCTGCGCCAAGGGGCCCTGATCTATCTCGATAGTGGTGCCCAAGCAGTGAGCTTCATGCAGATCACCGCCAGTCGGACCGACCTCTCTGTCGTGACTCCAAGTCTTGACGCCGCAGAGGTTTTGCAGCACCACACGTGCGAAGTGATCATCACCGGCGGGCGGCTCGACAGGAGAACGAAAAAGTTCGGGGGACCTGTGGCGACGGCAGTCGTTGCTCAGCTCGCGATTGACTTCGCCATCCTGACTGATCCGTCGGCGACGGAGGGAGACGCTGGACACGAGCTAGGCGGTGTGATCAACAATGCAGCCGCGGAGGTCCTGATCGTGGGACCTCCTAGCCATGGGCGGCCGTAGGCGAGGGGTACTACGCGCGGAAATGCGCAGCTCAGCGACGATGAGCGCACCCACCAAAGCACATAGTCGCCGAGACCCGGGCGTCGACCGCATTTGAGGGCGGTCGAGCCTTGGACCGCACCCATGCGGCGCAGAACCAGCGGGTCCGCCGCGAGCTGAACCGCGACGAGTTGTGGCGGAGATCCGCCGTGCCCACCCAGCGACCGTTGACTGTGAAGGCCACAGGCCACCTCCTCAAGCTGTCGTGAGTGTCGAATGAAGGTCCCCTCATCGAGACGCGTTCCGGACGCATCTATCGAGACGATCAAATGGCTGCGTCGGCGGGGAAGTGCTCGGCGGCGACGACTGTCCGGTGTCCGATCGTCTAACGAGACACCAATGAGCGCGCGTGCGGGCTCGGATTGTGGACCGCTCGAAAGCTGGCAGCCCCGGAAGCGACGTCAATTGCCCCCGTTGCTGCGATGAGGGCGCCTATGCCCGTGTGAAGCGATTCCATGTCACACGTTCCGAACAGGGTCGCTTTTGAAACGCGCAAGTTCGGCTAGCCACGGTTGAACCGTCTCTGCGGTCGGCTCTTGCTCGTAAGTCGCGAGACGATCCTGCGTCTGGGCCACCCAAGCGTTGAATCGCTGCACGATCGTGGCGCGCATGCGGGTATCCGCAGCGGTTCCCTTGCCCTGCTGCTCGTGGTTCCAGTTGACCTTGCCTGCCGCGTAGAGCACGCCGGCCTTGTAGTGCTCAGCGTCCAACCATTCCGCTAGCCACGGCTCCGAGGACGTGTCGAGAGAGCGGGCCGCGGTGGCGAGGCTTCCGATCTGGGTAACCACGGCGTCGCCGGCAGGGAAGTCATTCTCCGCAAGGGTGAGCCCGGAGAGGAACCTGCGGATAGTGCTGAGGTCGGGTGAAGTCATGGGGTTACCTGTCTGTCGGTGGGTAGTGGTCGGACAATACAGGTCACAAGCGACATTTCCTCGGGTCAGCCACCAAACCCAGCTCGATGCTTCCCCAGCCATGCCTACTAGTTGAGACGCCGGGATCGGCCTAGCTCCAGGGGGTGATCGAGGCCGGCGGCCGTCTGGTGATAGATCGATCAATGAGACGGGATATTTTGCGGCCGTGCCGGGTGCGCTGGCGTAGCTCGGCCCATACCGTAAGAGCGTGATGGTCATCTTTCTTGACGCCAATGTCCTCGTGGACGATCCCCAGTTGTCTAACCCGATCTGGGCCCGAATGCAGACGGCTATCTCCGCGCGCAGGCTGCGAGTGGTTGTGCCGCGCCTAGCCGTTGAGGAGGCAGAAGGTGCGTACAGGCGCAACAGGCACTCCGTCGCCTCGAACATTTTGCGGCAAGGGGGCACAGTCCCAGAGGTTCGGGAAGAAGTGCGGGCTTTGGCGGAAGCCATACGAGCCAGCGGCGACGCGTACGCATTGGCTCCGCAGCTCGAAGCCGGCGGCGTGATCATCAAGCCCACCCCCGACGTATCTCATGACGTCGTTTCAAGGCGAGCGATCGCGCGCCTGAGGCCCTTCAACGAGCACGGGAACGGTTATAGAGACACCCTTCACTGGTTGTCGTTTCTTGACGAGCTCGTTGAAGGGCCAGCGCACACATACACATTTGTGACGAATGACGGCGCATTCTTCGTCGGCGCCAAAGGGGAGCAGAAGGAGGAACCACACAGCGCGCTCGTTGCGGAAGTAAGCCAGCGCCTCGGGTTGACCGGCGATGAGGCACCAAACTTTCAACTGCGGAGACAGATCAACGGCTTGACTGTGCCAGGCCAATACGTCGGAGAGCCGTTCTCTCCTGGCTACGGCGATGATTTTGCTCTCCTGGTTCTACAGCGAGAGCTAAGCCTTGGTGGGGCACTGGGGCTTCCAGTCTCCGCATTCGGTTGGTTGAGCTATGACTGGATGGAACCAAGCTCGGTCACGAATGCACAGCTTCTCCGGGCCACCGCGCAGCGCCTCGATGGGTCAACTGACATCGAAGTCGAGTTCGAAGTACGCGGTGACGTGACATTCGACATGACCACCATCGTTCCCAACGACGGCAACGACTTTCCCGACCTGAGGAGTTCGCAGGAGAGGAAAGGCGTTCGGCTTACGGGCCGAGCTCTGGTGCCGACGGCTGGTGCGCAGCACCTCACACTCGCCGACGCCGAGGCGCGGCCCGAAGACCTCTTTCACACCGTGGTGTCGCGAATCTTGAACCGAGAGTCTGATCCGATTCGCCACCTGCGAACCTCAACCGCTCGTAACGCCCTGTTTCACCAAATTCTTAAAGACGTACGCGGCGGGACCGCGGGGGATTTCTTCCTCCGGTACATCCAAGCGAACACAGGTCTGCTTGCAGAAGCGATGGAGGACGTGGACTCCGAGACGCGCCTAAAAGCTCTTAGTGACGCTGGTGTCCTCAATCTTGACGAACTTGGGTGGGACAGCTTCACTGGCCGCGCCACTGAGTAGTAGCCCGCCCGCCCTAATATCCGAGCTATGCACAATGTTTTGGTTCACGGAGAAACCCGGACGGGACTCTTGGGTGACAGACAGAACCCAGGCGCAGTTGGAGCGTCCTTGACGCTTGAAGACCGCGGTCCCATCGTGTCAGTTGCACACGATGGGACATCCGCCTCCTCGGCTCTCGTGAATCGCTGGCTGAGCGCAAGTGGCGGCTATACCGATCTCCTATTCCAAGACGACCGCGGCCCCGTGATGCTCCTCAACGTGAGGTGGGTGGGGCAGTCAGGCTCAGGCCCGCTCGTGACCCGAGGCGTGGCGGCTTCGGCCATCTGCCAGGCCCCCAAAACCTCAGGGCGACCTGTGGGTACTCGAGACGGGGACGAAGAGGAGCAGGACCGAGAGGAACACACCGTCGAACGTCTCGCGTCGTCTCTTGACGGTCTTCTTCGTTTCATCGGCGCACCTCATATCGACGTCGACGACAGCCGCCCGGATCAGATCACAATCCATCGGGGACACCATGAGCCCTTGTCGTGGACGGTCGCATTCGACGACCTCGAAGCAGACCTTAGCTTTGAGCTTCGCCGTACGACCCCGTGGCACGCATCGTATGGGCAAGCCTCAGTCGAACAGCGGGCCGAGATGATCGTCGGGTATGCCCTCAGCGAGGGGGAGCCTGACGCGCTTTTCATCTACGCGCAGCCTCTCCGAGCGCTGCTGGTGCTCGTTTACGGCAAGGACGCCAAGTGGCGCACGCATCAGGTCAACGGGCCGAACTACGTGAAGTGGGTGCAGCGAGGGGACCTTGCAAAGCGCTGGCGGGAACCGGTCCAGCAATGGGAACCGGCCTACCTAGAAGTGACCGCGCGGTCATCCACAGTCCTACCGCAGGACTTAGGTGTGCCAATGCTAGGCGCGTCTGATTTCGGTGAAGAAGGGCTACAAAAGTGGTTCGACAGATGGACCGCCGACGAGGACTTCCGCACACCCATGCAACCGGCCATCGAGGCACTTGCAGGCATGACCCGGTTCCTGGAACCGCGTCTGCTCTCATACGTCTCAGCGCTGGAAGGCCTTGGGGGATGGGTTCAGGCCACGCCCCGCCAGTACATGGGTACCGAAAAAGCTGTGCAGGCATGCCTCGACGCTGTTGATGCCGATTGGAGCAATTTCGCCGACACCACGCTCATTGCTGGCTACCTAGCGACCATCTACAACGACTTGAAACACCCGCAGCGGGGCCGTAGGCCAGACCACCGGAACCTCAGGCTGGCTACGCGCCTCGCCAAGACTCTTGTTCAGCTAGTAGCCCTCTGGGGCATTCCCGTCAACGCCGATGCTCACCACCACTTTCGAGCCGGGCTGGTCGATGAGCTGGAAAGCGAACTCGGTCAGTGGGAACTTAGAGCATTCACCGTGCCGAACCCTGACCCCAACAAGACCGGCGAAAAGGGGCGCAGAGGGGTTGAGCTCGTGCTCTCGGATGCCAGCAGGGACGCCATTCTGGCTCAAATCATCAAGTCCGCTGAATAGCCAAGACTCAGCACCCGTAGGTGCAGGCTTGCGTGGTGTCAATAGCCTCGCATACCCCCAGTGCGGGGGTAATGCTGCCATTTCAACACTCGATATGTTGCACACGCTGCCCGCATGGCGTATACTGATATTTGCAGTTGTGAAAAAACCCCCTGAACTCATGAGGTAGGACTCATGAAGGGGGCTCATTCACTTCTGCGATACGCAAATATGCAGAAAGGAAGCTGATGCTTCGAATCACTAGAAAGACTACACGGCGTAGTCGAAAAACGCGATTTACTATTTCGGATGGGCTCATCGTGGCTGTACTTATCTGGTTCAGTACCGGAGTGGCACAGACAGACGATGCCCCAACACCAACAGAGCACGCACCCGCAGCGGTCGTAGTTCAAGAGGCTACGGAATAGGACGTTGTCTCAGCGGGGCACGCAAGCAATCAGCTCGCGTGACCCCGCGAGGCGTCGTCCCGGTTGCTGTCGGAGGCTGCTTCCACGCTGCGGTCATGGGAGTCCAAGGGTCCGGTGAAGCTGCGGCAAAGATCTTGCGACGCCCGATGCCGGAGCATCCGCTCGCCGTTCCGCCCGTAGCCGGCGCTAGCGGGGTCTGGCAGGTTCGCCGTGCACGCGAAGCTCCTATCGGCTACATCCTCGCTCAAAGCGAGAACGGCTCACAGGCGTACCACTGCTACGCGCACGGCCGTGACAATGCTGGCGGCCGACCCTGGCTTGCCCGACACCGCTCTCTCAACAGTGCCGTGGCCTGGCTAGTGCAAAGAGAAGGCGAAATGGCGGCCCTAAGCGCTTCGCTACGGCCTGAACCTGACGCATGGCCCCGATAAGGAACCAGTTCGCCTCCCGCGCAAAAGGCTTGGCCCGGGGAGTGGCCGGCGTGATCCCGCCGCACACTGGCGGGCACCCAGGGGCGCCCGCGTAGCGTTCACTCGGTCGGCTTCCCCCCAAGCCGGCGAGAGTCGCCCAGTGGTCCCTAACTGCTGAGCGTCACCAGCCCCCGCATGTCGGTTACCCCCAACCGCGCGGGGGTTTCTCTCTGCCCGAGACGTGCTCGAGCTTGCGTGCCGGCATCGCCCGCACGCGGCAACCGGGGGAGTCGCTGCGCTCCCTATTGGTGCCGCTCCGCGGCGCTGTCTGGCCCTGCGGGCCTGCCGTGAAGCCTGCGGCATCGTACGTCGGTTCAGGGGGTGTTCAAGCGGCTGCGCCGCCGGCTCCTCCCGACAAGTGCGGCCGCGGTCGCTGCGCTCCCTTATTTCGGCCGAACTTCTCTCCTCCTGCCGCCCTACCGGGTTGCACACCCCCTGCCCCTCCTGCTCGACACTTCGTGCCTTCACGGCAAAAACAACGAGAGGAAGAGAAGAACATGACAACCACTACCGCAGGCACCATCGAGCACGTCGACCCCGCCATGATCGAGGTCGAGGAGAACGTGCGTCTGGACGTGACGATCGATAAGGAGTTCGTCGCGTCGATCAAGGCGAACGGCGTTCTCGTGCCGATCCTCGCCCGTCGCGATGACCAGGGCCGCGTGAGCGTCCGGGCCGGTCAGCGCCGCACCCTCGCCGCCCGCGAGGCAGGCGTCGCCACGATCCCCGCGTACATCGTCGACGGGGACGACGACACCGCAACGCGCATCATCGAGCAGCTGGTCGAGAACGACCAGCGCCAGGGTGTGAAGCAGTCCGAGCGGGTCGCCGCGTTCAAGCAGCTGAGCTTCGACGGGATGAGCGCCGCCACCATCGGACGCCGCACCGGCACCAAGGCGGCCGAGGTGAAGAAGGGCCTCGCCGTGGCCGAGAGCGCCACCGTCACGGAGTCGGCGGACTTGTACGACCTCACCCTCGATCAGGCCGCTGTGCTGATCGAGTTCGAGGACGACGCCGAGGTCCTGGCCGAACTGTCCACCGACGCGCGCGAGCGCCCCGCACAGTTCGACCACGCCGTGCAGCGCGCCCGCGACAATCGCGCCCGCGCCGCAGCGGTCGCCGCCCGCACCGCCGAGCTCGTCGAGCAGGGGTGGACGATCCTTGACCGCAGCCCCGGCTACTACGAGGCCGAGCACGTCCGTGCCTCGTACCTCAACGATGCCGACGGCAACCAGGTGACGGCTGAGGCCCTGGCCGCCGTCGAGGGCCGGGCCGCGTTCGTCGGGTCCAGCTACGGGTCGACCGACGCTCACGCCGAGTTCTTCGTGACGAGGGCCCAGATGAAGGCCCTCGGGTGGCGCGACCGCAGCAGCGGCGCGGGCGCGTCGGGACCTATGACCGACGAGGAAAGGCCGAGCGAAAGACCCTCATCGCCAACAACAAGGCGTGGGCGTCGGCTGAGGTCGTCCGCCGCGAGTGGCTGGCCGAGTTCCTGTCGCGCAAGACCATGCCGAAGGACGCCCAGCAGTGGGTCGCCGTGGCGCTCACCCGTCACCGTCAGCCCATCGGGCATGCACTGGGTGAGAGCAACAGCCTGGCCGCGACCCTCCTCGGCGTCGACGCCACCCCCTCGTATTGGAAGCAGACCGCCATCGAGGAGTACGCCGCGGCGCACCCCGCGAAGGCGCTGCACGTCGCCGTCGCGGTCACCCTCGGCGGCATCGAGGCCAGCACCAGCAAGGGCACCTGGCGCAGCCCGAGCGAGCGTGACGGGCTCTACTTCGAGCAGCTGGCCGCATGGGGCTACGGCCTGTCCGAGGTCGAGCAGATCGTCGTCGACGGCGGCAAGGCCGACGCCGCCCAGAGCGCGGCCCGGGCCGAAAGCATCCGGGGGACCGCTGCTGATGACACCGAACACGTGAGCGACTTCGACCCGTTCGACGCCGAGAGCGACGACTACGACAAGACCGCAGCGTTCGAGAGCTAGAACCGGGGGAGGGGAAGGGGCCTGCACGAATCAGGCTCCTTCCCCGCTCCACCACCCCGGCGCCGGCGTCCCACCTCCGGCGGGACACGAAGGGGCTCCGCCCCCTCATCCCTCCCCGATGCGCCTCGACGGAGCTCGACGCATGTCACACGTCCCGCCAGAGCTTCATGATGTGCAGCTGCTCGCGCCAGTAGTCCGGATCGTCGTCGCACTCACCGTTAGCCATCGCCATCTCGATGCACGTCATGCTCTCCGCAGCGAGGGTCCGATTACGAGCGCCCGGGTCGTCCGACAACGGGTCCTGTAGTGCGTTCATGGAGATCTCCCTGAGTTCGATTGCGGCGGAAGATCCGCCGTGAGAGTGACTATCGACCGAACCCAGACGGAGGCTCGGCTGGGTCCCGTCCCTACTATCGGCCCGCCGCGGCGAGACTGACGAGACTGCCGAGGGTCTACCCCACTCGCTGCGCTCGAGGTCGCTGCGCTTCCAGTGGAGCCGCCGCTGCGCGTCGGCCTGTGTGGCCCTGGCGGGCCGTTGTTTTGCCGTGAAGCCTTCGGCGGCTCGGTCGCTCACGCTCCCTCGTAGCCACCTCCGGGTCTCCGTTCAAGTGGCTACGCCACCGGCTCCTCCGAGATTTTCGGCACGCGGTCGCGGGGCTCCCTTATTTCGCGCCGAAATTCTCTCCCCTGCCGCCCTACGGGTTGCACTGCGCCCTGCGGTCGCTAAGGCGGAGAACCGCCTTCACGGCAAAAAAACGAGGAGAGAGCGAGAAGCACATGGCACAGCAGCAGCAGCAGGTCACGACCGTCACCACCGTGGTCCCCGTCGTCACGTTCGGGGGGGCTTCCACGACAGATGGAGAAGTTGGCGGAGCGGGACAGCGACCTCGGCGCATTCGCGGCCAACGGGTGGGTTCTGACCCACACGCACGCGATCACACCATGTTTGTCGACACCCTCGCCCGCAGCGAGTAGCGGGCACAACGAAGCGGGACGGACCCACACGAATTGGGTCCGTCCCGCTCCCTCCAGCAAAGCAGACCCCCCGACAGGAGACAAGACCCCATGAGCACTCTTATCAGCACCAAAGACGTCGCCAAACTGGTCCGCGCGGAGCTTCGAGCAGCATTCCCCGGCGTGAAGTTCAGCGTCCGGTGCAGCACCGGCACCGCATCGGCGTGGATGAACGTCGCCTGGGCCGACGGCCCCACGACCCGCCAGGTGGGCGACATCACGGGCCGGTTCGAGGGCCGGAAGTTCAACGGCATCACCGACAGCTACGACCACCAGGGCAGCGTCCTGGTCGCCGGTGAGGGCGAAGCCATGCCGGAGGAAGTCGTCTACGGCTGCGACGGCATCAACACGGCACGCACCTACTCGACCGCGGGCCACCTCGAAGCCCAGCGCGTCATCGAGACCGACAGCAGCATCCCCCACGTCCGCGTGTGCGACGAGGACGGAAACCTCCTCAGGGGGGCCGGAAACCTCATCCGCCCAGGCGACGAGGTGCGGGTCGCCGGGCACGGCTACAGCGACTGGATGGACGCTCACCAGGCCGTGCACCTCGCCCTCTACGAGCGCGACCTGACCCCCACCAGGACGAAGTGAGGACCGCCGTGCACGTCACCTACCGGCGCCCCGACACGTTCGACTACCGCCAGCTCGACCCCGAAGCCCCCGACGCCGATCTCGACGTCAGCCAGATGGAATGTGAAGCGGTGCCGCACGGCATCCCGGGCTGGCAATGCACCCGCCCCACCGGTCACCCCGACGACGAGCACCGTGCCGTGTTTGGTCAGCTCGGAGACGGACCTCCCGAGGCCGTCGCGATCGCGTGGACGGACGAGCGCACGAGGCCCTGACCCAGCGATGCCCGGCCGCCCGCGAGCGGTCGGGCGAGGGGCATCGCCCCTCGCGCTCCCCGTCGGTCGCTGCGCTCGTGATGGAGCCGCTGTGCGGCCCTGCTGGCCCTGGCGGGCTTGTTGTTTTACCGGGAAGCCTTCGGCGATGGTACGAACGCTCACCCGCACCGCAAGCGGCAAGCCGCCGGCTCCTCCGAGACTTTCGGCACGCGGGAGCTAGCGCTCCCTTATTTCGCGCCGAAACTCTCTCCCCTGCCGCCCTACGGGTTGCACCACGGGCGCCCGTTCTAGCGGCGATCAATCGCCTTCCCGGCAAAAAAACGAGGAGAGAGCGAGAAGCACATGGAGACCACGACCGTCCCGCACGTCACTGCCCGGTGCATGTTCTGCCAGCAAACGAGCATCGTCGAGCTGAGCCGCCTCGAGGCCGAGCTCTGGAAGCAGGGAACGCCGATCCAGGACGCCATGCCGGACCGCCCCGCTGACGAACGCGAACTGATCCGATCCGGTATCCACCCCCAGTGCTGGACGGAAGCGTTCGGGGCCGCTGACTGATCCCAAGAAAGATCGAGAAAATACTAGTCCCCCCTTGTGTTACATCACTAGGGGGGACTAGACTATTACTATCAAAACAAGCAGCCGAGGGGGCCCGATCGCCGTGATTACCGTCTACAAGAAGCCGCAGTGCTTCCAGTGCGACAAGACCATCGAGAAGTTCCAGGACGCGGGGCTGGCCGTGAACATCGTCGACGTCACCGAGAACCCTGATGCCCTCGTGTACATCAAGGAGGACCTGGGTTATCTCAGCGCTCCCGTCGTTGTGGTGTCCGAGCATGACCACTGGTCAGGGCTCCGGCTCGACAACATCATGCGAGTGATCGCCGGCGGTGGCGGCGACGACGAAACGGTGGGGGAGTAGGTCGTGGACTCCTACGGGTGGGCCGAGGAGGAGGTGCCTCCTCCGACCGATCAGGACGCGCCGGCACTCTTCGACGACCCGACCGACGACGTGCACCCCTGGGAGCTGACGCCGGCGGAACAGCGGATCTACGACGCGGGGTTCATGACCGGGTACGACCTGCAGCGCGCCGAGAACGAGCGCCAGGTCGCGGACCTCAATCACGAGGCCGACCGCCTCTACCAAGCAGCCTTTGACCGTCGACAGAAACCCGGCAGAAAATACTAGCCCGGGGTTGCTATGACACACTAGGGGGGACTAGGATATAGTTATGACGAAGGCGCAGAAGTACCGGGACGTCACTCGCTTCCTGGCGAAGCGCGGATGGGTGTTCAAGCGCCAGCGCGGCAGTCACGAGATGTGGGGGGCCGGAGGACACTAACCAGACGTTTCCACTCGTCCAGCATCGCGGCGAGGTCTCACCTGGTGTCGTCCGGCAGCTGCAACAGATCTTCCCCGACACCCCGAAGGAATGGAACTGACATGGCGAACACGACCCCCCGAGTCCTCCACGCCCGCGCCTACCGCGACACGGGGAAGTGGTGGACCATCGAGATCCCCGAACTCACCCAGCCAGGCCCCAACGGCTCGACCATCGTCGCCGTCGGCGGCGCTGTCACCGTTAAGAGCATTGCGAGCGAGGCACGCGACCTCGCCGCCGTCTGGCTCGACGTCGACCCCGACGAGATCGACGTCCAGGTCACCGTGGAGGTGCCCGACGAAGTGCGCCAGATGTGGGACGACGGGGTGGTCGCCGAGGCCGAAGCCCGCGCCGCCGTGCAGCGCGCCGCCGCGCTTCGCCGCCGCGCCGTGCACCAACTCCGCGAGCAGGGCTACACCCAAGATGCCGTCGCCGCGGCGTTCAAAATCAGCCACCAACGCGCACAGCAACTCGCCGCCAAAGACCTCACCCCCGGCGTGCAGGCTGAGCTGTCAGCTCTTGATAGTGTCCGCTAGCTCATCCGCCACAGCCACCAAGGCATCCCAGTCATAAGAGTCGGCCTCTCGCGGGCGGAGGAAGTTCACCCGGATCCGCAACGGCTCCTCCGTCTCCACGAACAAAGCATTCCCCGAGGCCTTCGCAAGCTCGCCCTGGACGTCGAGCAACGTGCCCGGGCCTTCGAGGTCGTGGGCCTTGAGCTGCTTTCGCGCTGTGGCGATCGACTTCGACAGGGTCTTCCGGGTGGCGGCGTCGAGGTTGCTGGTGCCCCATTCCCGGGCGAGGGTGTGAAGGCCGGCGAGGAACTGCGCGGCCTCGGCGTAGACGACGTCATCTCGGACAGAGACGCGAGTGAAGCGGTTCGCTTCGATCTCGACCAGGCCGTAAGTGTGGAGCTGCGCGATCGCTTCCCGCACCGGGGTGCGAGACACCCCCAACCACTTCACCAACTGCTCATCGTTCAACCGCTCGCCCGGCTCGAGGGTGCCGTCGACGATCGCGGCAAGCATTTTCTCGAAGACGACATCGCGTAGGAGACGGCGGGGGCCTGCTTCAGTCGTGGCTGTAGGAATCGGCATACACCTATCCTTGCACATAGTGCGTCTGGTATACCAGAGCATTCAGTTGTTGTTTCGAGGTGGGGGGACGAGGCCGTGATTTGGCCAGCAGCTCGTCGGCCAATGACCAAGAGAGACTGAGGGTGCGCAATGGAGGGCGTCAGGTCGTCGGGATTCTGTGATTTGGGGTGGGATTGCGGGTGTCCTCGGACTAGGGTTGGGGCATGGCAACGATCGAACTCAAGGCGTACACCGCATCCGTTCGGACGGACATGCCCGAACTCGTGGGGGCGCTGCGCGACGTGCTCGGGGCGCAGCTCGTGGCCTACATTGCCGGCGTCAAAGAGACCCGCGCGGTCCGCCAGTGGGCAGAGGATGATGGTCGGCGCCCGCAGCCCAAGCAGGAGCAACGGCTCCGCCTCGCTTACAGGGTGGCAGCTTTGCTGCTCGATCAGGACGCTCCTCGGGTGGTGCAGGCCTGGTTCCAGGGCATGAACCCGCAACTCGACGACGTCGCACCTGCACGCTTCATTCGCGAGACCGACGGCGATGACGCGAAAGTCCTGGCCGCTGCGCAGAGCTTCGCCGCGAACGGATGATCGACCCGAATCACCTGCACCACACGTCCACGCCGTCGCCGGTGTGGCGTGTGGGGCGCCGGCCGGACCCCTGGGACTGGGCGCCCTGGCGATACGCCTCAGCGGACACTGGTACCTTCCCCGGTCGCTGGGACTCACCCGACCCGCACACCTACCGAACGACCTACGCCGCCACCGAACCCCAAGGCGCCCTCCTCGAGGTCCTCGCCCGTTTCCGACCGGACCCCTCTCTCGTGGCCGCCATGACGGAGATCGACACGGACGAAGCTGACCAGGCTCTTTATCCCACGCAGCAGGCCGGCACGGTTCCGGCTGAGTGGTTCGCCGCGCGGTTGCTCACGCGGGCGTCTCTAGCCGGGAGCTACCTCGACATCGCCCACACCGAGACCGTCGCCGGCCTCTGGGGCGAATTCGCCCACGTCGCCATCACGGAGCACGGTCTGGCGGACTTCGACGGATCCGCGCTCCAAAATGCCCATGTGCGCCCACTGACTCAAGCCATCAGCGCCCGGGTGTACCGAATGACCACCGACGACGACGTTCCCTTCTTCGGCGGCATCCGATTCCTCTCGCGTTTCGGCGCCGACCAGGAGCTCTGGACCGTCTTTGAGCAACCCGATGACACCTCCACCAGCAAGCTACTGAGCGAGATCCAGACGACGAACGTCTCCGAGAGCGATCAAGCCGTGGCACATGCCATGCGGACGCTCGGGCTCACGCCCGACGGAGACTGAGCCCGAACTCCGCCGGGTCGAACCTGCACGGTGATCTCCAGCCCAGCTGCCTAGCTGGGCTGGCGTGAGGTCTGACTGATCACGGGGGATTGAGGGCAAAAGGCAAGTTGACCGCCCGTCATGGCTTAGACACCAGCCCGCCTGCAGTCACTTCGGCGGCGCCGCCATATTGGATTCATGTTCAGGAGCCTGTCCCACATCTCGCCCGGACCCAGAAATGGCACTGTGCGGGCCCCAGGGGGGCATCTGGCTCCCAAACATGTCCTTGGCGCACATTCCAGGTGGTGGCCTGTGGATAACTCGTTAGAAGGCCGAAAATGACGGTCGTCGGCGCTAGGATGTTCCCAACAGCAAAACGACCCCTGATCGGAACGTCCGACCATGGGTCAGCGCTCGAACAGGGGTCATGGATTCCCTAGAGAAGAATCGCCCATGATCCTAAGCCGGGATGGGTAGTCGTGGTCAAGATTGACAGCAGCTCCTTCCTTGGCGTTAAGCGTTTGCGGAACTGGACTGTCCACCGTGAGCCCACGCATCACTGTCCGACGTCGCGTCACCGTTCGTGTGACCCAGCCGTCCTTCACCATCACCTGCCCGCACTGCCGGCACCAGCACCGGGTCACCGCCTATAGGAGCGGGCTCGTAAGTTGCTCCGGCTGTGGCCGAGGCTTCAACCTCGGCTAAAGATTTCCCAGAGAAGCCCCCGAATGGAGAATTCGGGGGCTTCTCCTTCCTGGTTCGAACTTTGGGTCTAAAAAATGAAGGACGTCTCGTGGCTAGCTCGAGCGAAGTAAAGCGACATCAAGATGAGATCACCCGTCTTAGGGGTTTGGCGGCCCGAGAATCAACCAAGATCGGCGCCGCCCGCGGGAAAGCGGGCAAGGCGCGCGCTGCTGCTGACAAATCACAAAACGCTTCGACTGTTCGCTCGAAGGGTGCTGAAGCGGTTCGTGAGGAGAAGAAGGCTACGGACGCTGAAACGGCCCGTGGTGTTTTGGAAAAGAAGGTCGCAGCCGCGGAGGTCAAGCTGTTCGCGGCTCAACGCAAGTACACGACGGCCGTCGAGAGAGAGCAATCTCAGGCCCTGAGTCGTCTGACGTCTGTGGTTGACAAGAGGGAGAACCAGTTCACACCAGGCTCGCCATCCTCTGTCGCCTCTCTCCGTCCGCCGACAACTATCGGAGCCAATAACTCCCGCCACGTTTTCATCTCGCACGCCTCTGAGGACAAGGAGGAGTTCGTACGACCTTTACAAGCGCTGCTCAGCGAGCGGGGGGTGTCGACGTGGCTTGACGAGTTGGACATTGGCTGGGGAAAGTCGATTCGTCAGTCGATCGATGCCGGCATCGCCGGTGCTCAGTTTGGTCTCGTGGTCATCTCGCCACACTTCATCGCGAAGAAGTGGACAAAGGCGGAATTGGATGCACTCTACGGACGACAACTGGGTGAGACCGAAATGGGCGGCTTCCTCTTGCCTGTTTGGCACAAGGTCACCAGAGACGACGTCCAACAGAGTCTCCCCACCGTCGCCGGCCTAAAGGCCCTCAGCACCGCCCTTTTTACAGTCGCCGAAATTGCGGATGAGATTGCCAAGCTGGTGCATCCTGCAGAACTGCCTGTGGGCGAAATCGACGGAGAGTGAGTGTCAGGTTGGTCTCACTCGAGCAGTACTTGACATAATCAACATTATCGGTCATGTGCTAGGTGTGAGATCTGACTCCAGGATCAGATGGTCAAGACAAGGCTGATCGGCTCGCCGCCTTCGACGATCTCGAATTCGCTCGTGGCGCTGCCGGCCGCACAGCGAATAGTGACTGAGTAGGAGCCAGGGTTAGCGCTCAGGTGCACCTGGCCAGACGAGTTCGTGAGTCGGCCCTGCTCAGTGACCGGACTTTGCCCAGAGAGTTGGGCATCGCACCCTTCGAGAGGGCTGCCGTCCTGGAGTTGAGCAGTAAGGGTGGCTGAGCCTTGTTTTTGCGGCGCGGGGCCGCAGCCAGCTGTGAATAAAGCAGCGAGGACAGCAAGCCCTACGGCTGCTGCCCTCGCTACTTGAGACGTCACAATGTAACGCTACTGAGCTTTGTGCTGGTAGCTTTGTGCTGGTCTACAGCTGACTTGAATGCCCCGTCATCCGGGTGCCGAAGTTTAGCTCTGTGCTGTCGGCGGTGTGCACGCCCAGGGCGCATCCCCCGCTCGGCAGCTCCGAGACAAAGACCTTGACATGGCTGGTCCGCAAGTGTTGGCCGCGGCCTGTTCCTTCGCGGCTGGCGGCTGGCGGCTAAAAGAGTTGCATCATGCTTGGTGACCATTCCTGTTCTGGGGCGGTGGGCGGGCGGGTTGCCCCCTGCAAATGAATCCGAAGTGCTGATCCAACCCTGAGCGCGGCGCCCCTTTGATGCGTAGCCCAGGAGAAACCACTAGTAGCAACATCTAAGCGCCGATTGACAATTCCTAATCGTCACCTATCGTTGACAATATGTTGCCCGAGCAAAACCCCTACAGTCCCGGCTCTGGCCGGAGGCCACCGGAACTTGTGGGTCGCCAAAAGGAACTCGAAGCTTTCGACACGTTGAGTGCCCGCGTCGGCTACGGCCTTGGTGATCGCGGCATCGTCCTCACGGGCCTTCGAGGAGTCGGCAAGACCGTTCTCCTCAACGAAATGCATCGCCGAGCTGAAGCCGATGGCTGGCTCACTGTTCGCCTTGAGGCACGGCGGGATGAAGAGGGCGCCAAGACAGTTCGGCGTGCCCTCGCGCGCGAGCTAGTGGTGGCCGCACGAAAGCTCACCCGGACCTCGCTCACGGGTCGAATGAAAGATGCACTCGGCACCATCTCGTCATTTAACGCCAAAATTGGGGCGACCAGTATTGAGCTCGGCGTCGACATCAGCACGGGACGTGCCGACTCTGGGGACGTCGAGGTCGACCTGCTCGAGCTTGTTGAGGACGTCGCCACTGCCCTTGGCGAAAAGCGCCGCGGTTTCGCCCTCTTCGTTGACGAGATGCAAGACCTCGACGCGGAGACCATGGGCGCCCTGATCGCTGCCCAACACGCCGCCAACCAGCGCGACTGGCCCTTCTACATTGTTGCTGCCGGCTTACCCAACCTGCCTCGCGTGCTGACCGAGACCCGTTCCTACGCGGAGCGACTCTTCAACTACCGACCCATCGGCAAGCTCGCCCGCGACGATGCCGCCTACGCCCTCCGCGAGCCTGCAGAACGCCTTGGCGCCGAATACGAGCCAGACGCGCTCGAGCAGCTTCTCGATGCAACGGGCGGCTACCCCTACTTCATTCAAGAGTTCGGGCAAACAGCGTGGGACCTCGCGCCCGAGCGGACAATCACTGCGGCTGATGCGGCAGCCGCCGTCTCCTATGGGACCGATCGTCTCGACGCCGGCTTTTTTCGCTCCCGATGGGAGCGAGCCACGAAATCTGAGCGACGAATGCTCTTTGCGATGGCAGTCGATGGGGAGGGCCCCTCTCCCACCGCAGAAGTGGCCCACCGCATGACCCTCCAGCCCAGCAGCCTCGGTCCGTACCGAGCTGCACTCATTAGCAAGGGCCTCGTTTACGCACCCGAACATGGACAGATCGCCTACACGGTGCCTGGCATGGCTGCCTACATCGATCGCCACCACGACGATCTCGACGTCAGCGGAGCAGCCGACTAGGCCCAGTCCTTCCTCAATCTCGTTTTTCCGGTGGAGTCATTCGTGTTCCCTCGGTGAATCGCCAGTCTCCTCGCCACGCTCGTCGCCGACGGGGAGGGCGTGCGGCGCATCAGCCGGGACTGGTGCCGGTGTGCCCTTCGTGGCCTTCTTCACCTCACGCGAGCTGATGCCAAGGCGCGCCGCGACCTCAGCTGGACTCGCGCCAGTGGCGACCATGCGGACAATAACCTGGTCGGCCACGTCGCGCGCCTTCTGCGTCTGCTGCTCTGCTCGTTTACGGATCTTCGCGATCTCAAGCTCGGTTTCCTCGTTCGTCTCGTCGACCGAGTCGACTGCAACAAAGTAGTCCGTCGCGAGCTGCTCGAGCGTGTCTTGCAGCTCACGGAACTGCGCCGCCTTTTCGCGTGCCCGACGACGGGCGTCGGTCTGCTTGGCAGACTTTCGCGGTTCAGCCATGTGGTGCCTTCCAGTAGAACGATGAGTCCATTATGCATGCGCGCCCATCGGGCGATGAGGCGAGGCGGGGTGAGTGCTGGTCATGCCACTCCCCCGGGCTGGAGCCCCGGGGCCGGCTCGGCTGTTGCTTTTCGACCGCGCACGCTTCCGGTCCTCGTTCCTCGTCCCTCTCGCGTGCTTCTCCGGTCTCAAACCACAGCCGCACTCGCTGCGCTCCTGGCCAACCTTCTTTCCCTACGTCCAGCGTCGCTCATCGCTCGTTCCTCACTCGATCTCCTCAGTCCTGCGGTCATTAGATCGTCACACCTCTGGCATTCCAAATCATCGAGGTAGAGTGACCCCTGTGATGACCATGCATATGCTCTCCGCGGGAGACGGTTATGCGTACTACACGTCGGAGACGGCCACCGGTGACGCTAAGCGTGACTCGGGCCGTGAGCTGGGCGATTACTACACCGCAGACGGCAACCCTCCTGGTGTCTGGGTGGGGTCCGGGCTCACCGCCCTTGGGGTCAGTGGCACCGTCTCCGAGCATCAGATGCGAGCCCTCTTCGGTGAAGGCCTGCACCCCGACGCGGACGCCCGGGTCGCCGCAGCGCAGGACGCCGGCGAGAGCGCCGAGGACGCCCTGGCGGCGTCGAAGCTCGGTCGCCGGTACAGCTCCTACGACCAGGGCGGGCAGGGGCTTCGGGGTGCCATCGACGAGGGCTATGCCCGGTTCGAGCGCACGGAGCACCGCGAGCCGAACGCCAACGAGCGCCGCGCGATTCGGGTCCGCGAGGGCGCGCAGGCGTTCCGCACCGCCAAGGGCCGTGCCCCCGCCGACAAGGAAGAGTTGGGCCGGTTCATTACCGCTGCGTTCCGTCCGACGCAGCAGGCCGTCGCCGGTTTTGACCTCGTGTTCTCCCCGGCCAAGACCGTCTCGACGCTCTGGGGGCTCGGCGATAACGACACCCGGAAGACCATCGAGCAGGCCCACGAGGCGGCAATCGAAGACACCGTGAAGTACCTCGAAGCCGAGGCCATCGCCACCCGCGCAGGGACCAACGGCGTCGCGCAGCTCGACGTCGAAGGCGGCCTCATCGCGACTCGGTTCCGGCACTACGACTCCCGCTCCGGCGACCCGCAGCTCCACGATCACCTGGTCGTGGCGAACAAGGTCAAAGGCTCCGACGGCAAGTGGCGCACCATCGACTCGAAGCTCCTGCACCGCCAGGGTGTGGCCGCGTCCGAGTTCTACAACTCCCGTGTCATGGACCTCGTCACCGACGCTCTCGGCCTGACTACGGAGCTGCGCGAGGTCACCCCCGGGAAGCGTCCCGTGGTCGAGATCGCGGGCGTCGATGACCGCCTGACAGCGGGGTTCTCGTCCCGTTCGGCGGACATCAAAGCGTCGATGAAGCAGCTCGAACGCGAGTACCGCCAGGACCACGGGCGCGCCCCCGACATGAAGGCCCGCGTCCGCCTCGCCCAGCAGGCGACCCTTGACACCCGTCCTGCCAAGGCTCACGCACGGTCCCTGAAGGAACTGCGTGCGGGATGGCAGGCGCAGGCGAGCGCTGTCGTTGGCGACCGTGTCGTCGCGGACGTCCTCAGCAACGCCAGAGAGGCGGCACAGCCGGTTGCTGCCCCCACCGCGACACCTTTGACCGTGGGTGTTTCTGAGGCTGCACAGGCCGTCGTGGAGACCGTGTCCGAGCACCACGCGGTCTGGGGTCCGCACACCATCGAGGCAGAGGCGCGTCGGTACGTCCAGGCACAGCGGGCCGCCGGTGTCAGCGTCGACGGCAGCGTCGACGAGATCACCCGGCACGCCCTCGATACCGACTCGGTGACCGTTACGCCCCCGTCTCCGCATGGGGCGTTCCAGCCCCTCACGAGAGCGGACGGCAGCAGCATCTATGAACACAAGGGCCGCCAGCTCCTCACCTCCCGCAGCGTCCTCGTCGCCGAAGACACACTGCTGGACGCTGCCCGTGACCGCACCGTTCGTCCCGTCGGCCGGGAGACATTCGACCGGATCGCGGCCGAGGAAAACGCCACCAGCACCCACCCTCTCGACCAGGGCCAGCACGCCCTCGCGGGCGAGTTCGCAACGTCCAGCGCACGCCTGGTCGTTGGCACCGGGCCCGCGGGTGCCGGCAAGACCACCGCCCTCCGTGTCGCCGCACGCGCCGTCGAGGCCGAGGGCGGCAAACTCATTGGCCTTGCCCCGTCCGCTACCGCAGCGGCCGTCATGGCCGACGCCCTCGACGTCGACGCCAAGACCATCCACTCCTTCACGCACGGCACCGGCACCCTCACTGAGCTGCTCGCACACGAGGGCCCCGTCGACGGCATCGACCTCTCTCCCGGCGACGTGATCGTGGTCGACGAGGCAGGCATGGCCGGGACGATGAATCTTGCCAAGGTGACCCGCATCGCTGAGCTTCACGGAGCGCACGTCCGCCTCATCGGAGACGACAGGCAGCTCTCCGCCGTCGAGGCCGGCGGCGCCCTCCGCCTCCTCGAGCACGAAGTCGGCAGCGTCAAGCTCGACCAGCTCCACCGGTTCGTGGACCGTTCCGAAGCCGACGCCACCAAGCTCCTCCGCGACCCGGCCCAGACAGGTGACCCGTTCGCCTGGTACATGGACCACGGCCGCGTCAGGGGCGGCGACGTCGACCGGATGACCGGCGACGTCTTCACCGCCTGGCAGGCCGACACCGAAGCCGGCAAACACTCCGTGATGCTCGCCCAGACGAACACCACCGTCACCGAGCTCAACACCCGCGCGCAGGCGCTCCGCATGTCTGAGGGCGTCGTGAAGGGCCGCGAGACCGTCGCCGTCAGGGGCGGCCTCTCGGCCTACCGAGGCGACGTCGTGGTGACCCGGTCGAACAACTCAGAGCTGAAAATCAGCGGTGGAAGAGACCGCGTGAAGAACGGCGACCTGTGGACCGTCCGCGAGGCGCACCAGGACGGTTCCCTCTCGGTCGAGCACACCATCAGCGGCGGCCGCATCACGCTCCCGGCAAGCTACGTCAAACGGCATGTCGAACTGGGCTACGCCTCGACCATCCACCGCGCACAGGGCATGACAGCCGACACCGCGCACGTCCTCGCAGACGCGGCGACCTCGCGGGAGCTGGCCTACGTCGGTCTCACCCGCGGCCGCGAGGCGAACCACCTCTACGTCGAAACGGCCGAGGCGCAGCCTGTCCGTGACGTCCTCGAGCAGATCGCCGGCAACGCCGACGGGATGCTGTCCGCCACCGAGACAATCCGCGCCGAGCAGGCCCGCGTCGATGACCTCGTAACCCTCGTCGACCAGTACGCCGACGTCGCCGATCGCGCCGACACCCTCCGGTTCGAGAAGGTCGCCGACCAGGCCCTCGGGCACGACACCGCCGAGGCCCTCCGTGAACACGAGAGCTGGGGCGCAGTTGAAGGCGCCCTCCGGCACGCCGAGGCGCAGGGCCTCGACCCAGCCGACATGCTCTACCAGTCCTGGACGGAGCGCGACATGGAGGGCGCCGAGGACCGCCCCGCAGTGCTCTCGGCTCGCCTCATGAAGAACACCACCGAGCACGTCGACGCGCTGCCGTACGACCGACAGACCGAGCAGCCGGCGGTGCCGTCCTGGATTGCCGACCGGCGCGCGATCGACAGCCCCCACACCGACCCTGCGTGGAGAAAGCACATGGCCGAGCGCTACGACTACCTCCACACCCGCCTCGAGGAACGCGGCGCGGCCCTCGCCGCCGAGCAACCCGAGTGGACGGGCCAGCTCGGCCAGGTGCCGGCAGAGCCGGTCAAGCGGGAGCAGTGGACCCGGCTCGCGGCCGAGATCGACGTGTTCCGGCAGCGGTACGGTGTCCACACCGCCGAGCCCACCGCCATCCCGAAACAGTATCGGGAGCAGGCAATTGGTGCGGATCTCGCCCAGCGGGTGACGGCGCTGCACAAGTCGACCCAGCTCAGCACCCAACCGGGCGCGACCGACGCCGATCGTCAGCGTGCCGCCGCCGCCGCGGCCGCGACAGCGCAGAAGGCGCGCGACGCCGTCACGGCGACCACTGCCACGACGACGCAGGACGCACGGAAGGCTGCCGCGCGGGAACAGCTTCGCCAGGCCGGGCTGATCGGTACCAAGCGCACCCAGCCCGGTAGCGAGGACCGCAGCGACGTCGCGGTGAAGCAACGCCAGCAGCAGGAGGCCCAACGTCGCACCGCCCAACAGCGTGAACGGGACAGGGACCGAGGTCGAGAGCGCTGACCCTAGGTTCGTTGATTTCGTGCGCGCCATAGGGCTTTAGCCCTATGCGAACGGACAGCTAAGGTCGCGGGGTGACTCACAAAGAAAGCCCAGGCTGGTTGAGGGGCCTCGCCGTCCTCGCTGTACTGGTGCTTGCGTTTGGCCTGTTCTACGCGAGCGCCGTCATCTGGGGTGCATGGTGGCGCTGGGAAAGCATGCCGCGGCCCGAGGAGTGGTCGGCCTTTTTCGGCGCATTCGCTGTCGGAGCCGTTGCCTTCGCCTGGTACCAAATCAGGCAGGTCGATAGATCTAACAGAGAGTTAGCAAAATCCAACGATCTTGCCCGGCTCGTCAACCTCGAAGCCATCCGACCTCGCGTGCAGGTGTCGTTGGAAATCGTGCGACAGGCATCCCGCATCCGTGGTTCCGCAGCGCACGGCGCCGCATTCGTTTCGCTTCGGAATGCTGGAGCAGGCCCCGCGAACGACGTACGTCTCAGCGTGACTCCCGCCTTCACGTCCCTAGAAAAATTCTTCAGGGCTGGAATGATGCCGAGCCACTTTGCTGAGCTCAATGGATTCTTTGATGGAAACGTGCGCTTTCCGATCTTGGCAGCGGGGAAAGATTACGTCTGGTACCTCGGTCAGGTCCCCGACCTGTTCGACGACGAAACCGGGGTACTAAGGCAATGGACCGTCACCGCCGAGTACCTGGGGACCGCCTCGACCGAGCCATTCCGGGAAACCTTCGTTCTCGACCTCGATATCGAGAAGCGAAGGGAAGTACCCATCGATCCTCTCGACCGCATTGGCAGAGACATTGAGGTCGTGGGTCGGGAGATGAAGGGTATCGGCAAAGAATTGGGCAACATCAACACCGCGGTACGGAAGAGGTAGAAGTAACGTCTGTGCGCCCCCAACCGAGGGGACAGGCACACGTATTCGTGGGCTTCTTCCTCTGCTCTGCTACCCCTGCCAGCTCTCCGGTGGAATCTCCGGCACCGGCGACACGCGCTTGTCGCTAGCAGTCCAGAGGTGGCCGTGCTCAACGTCGCAGTTACGGAACGGCCCCTTGTCGTGGAACAAGATTGCCCGGTGCGCGTCCCAGTGGTGCAGCCACCAGTTCGACGTCGCGGCGGCGTCCTCTTCGTACTCAAGCACGACGTAGGACGCCCACAGAGCCTTGAGTCGAGCGACTGCCTCGGGGTGCTCCCACCAGGTCGGGCACCACTTAATTTTCGCGTCGGCGGTGAAGAACTCCACGATCGCGAAATGTTCCCGCACCCACTCGGCGAACGTCACCTGCCACGGGGCAATCGGGCACTGCTCCTCTTCGACGTCCGCTGCGGCGAGAGCGTCGTAGTCGCTGTCTGCCTGATCCTCAGTCACAACCATCTCCCGACTCTCGTCGTCGGTCACTTGACCACCTGCGCCTTCAGCGCTTTGTCTTTAAACCAGGGCTTGGCCTTCATCATCACGGGACGACCGTTCGCGGGGAAGAGCACCATGTGCCACTTCGGCAACGCTGCGAGCTGCGCGGCCGTGAGGCTCGACTGCCGGCGGGTGTTGGTCGACATGGAGAGCTGGCCATCGCGGCCAGTCGATGACCCGTGAGTGACCTCGTCGTGCTCACCGGCCAGGTTCGACAGCGACTTGAGGAAGTCGTCGTCTTTCACCCCGGGCCCGAGGACGGCGATGCGGGCGTTTGACCACATCGTGTCCCACCCGTTCTTGCCGAACGCCTCGAGCGCCTGCGACCGGTTCTGGAAGTAGGAGCTGATGATGATCCCCCGAGATCCCGCGACCGAGTACAGCGACGGCAACTCGGGCCAGCGGACGATGTTCGCGCACTCGTCCAGCTCCATCACCAGCGGCACGCTCAGACGGCCGCCGTTGCGGTTCGCCTCTTTCTCGGCCGCCTTGAACACCGCCCGCACCAGCGCAGTCAGGATCGCGCCCGCGGAGCCCGTCTCCTGAGCGGCCAGCAGCACCAGCGTGTCCGTGCTTCCCACGAACGCCGCCGGATCGAAGCGGCGCACGCCCTCGTTCCCGGCCGTGTCCGTCCACGCGAGCAACTCGTCATACGCCAGCGCTGACGCCATCCGGTGAGCCGTGGCGAACGTGGAGGTCCGGGTGCGCTCGTGGGTGGCGAGGATGCCCGTCACGACCGCTGCGGGCCCGACAAGGCCCGTGGACGTCAGACGGTTCGCGATCTCGTCGCCGTCCTGGTCCGAGAGCCACTGCCACACCGTCGACAGCGGCAGATCGTCGTTCGCCGCGGCGAGCAACGCACACGCCAGCAGGTTCCGGCCCGAGGAGTCGAACTGCGCATCCCCGCCTCGCTCCTCACCGGTCTTCGTCGAGGCCTCGAAGATCCCCGCAAGCTCTTGCGCGGACTGGTACGACGTCACCGCGTCGAGGGGGTTGAAGACGAAATCGGGCGCGGCGTCGGCGTCGCGGTGAATGCCGTTCGGATCGAACAGGTACACCGACCCCAGATGCGAGCGGAGCGCCAACGCTTCACGCACCCCGTCGGGTTTGGTCGAGGTGAGCACGAGGGCGCCGGGGGCGCCGGCCATGTGGCGCACGACGACAGCGCTCGTCTTGCCCTGCCGGTTGCCGAACACGTAAACGCCGGTGTCCTCCCACCCCTGGTAGAGCCACTTCCGCGAACCCAGGACAACTCCGACCGCGAGGCCGAACGATGCCACAGCCAAGGACGGATGCAGCCGCCGGGTCTCTGCACGCCGAGCTTTCTCGAGGAAGCTCCGCACCTCCGCCTTGGAGGCCAGGTGCTCGTTAGAGACGGCCCCACGCTTTCTCGCTGCTCGTCGTGCTCGCCACGCAAGCAGGACCGTGAACAGCGCCAGCACGAGGATGACGCCCACGATGGCTGCCGGCGTCGCGGCCGACGGCCACGGGGTGCCGCGCATGACCATGTCGCCGCCCAGCCGGAAGATGTTCCACGAGTACTCGTGGCCCGTCGGAGTGAATGCCGCCCCTACGTGGACAGCTAGGTACACCGCTCCGAGAATCATCGCCAGCAGCACGCCGGTCAAGACTTTGGCTCTCATCTCGCTCATGCGTGCACGTCCTCGGTGTTGGTGGTGTCCCAGGGGCGGCCGGTGTGGCCGGGGACCTCGCTTGTGAGCTGCACCCCGTAGTGCTCGCCCGTGGGGAGGTCGGCGTCGCCGAAGACGATCGCGTAGCCCTCGTCAACGAACGACGTCGAGAACCGGGCGCCGGGGAACGCCGCCTGTGCCGCTGCGTCGACGTCTGCCCGCGGTGCCTGTGACGTCCCGATGACCTCGACCACGCGAGATCTCGTGATCGGGTCTCGGCCGAGGTAGAGCTGCCAGTCGAAGCTCGGCGCGGCGGCCTCGGCCTGCTCGACGACGTCGACCAGGTCGAGAGGCACCTGATCGAAGTCCTCCCACGTCAGAACGTTCGCCACGTCATCGTCGAGCAGAGGCATGTCGGTGATGTGGAACGCAGCCTGGCAGGTCTGCCCCTTCACGGCCACCGGCATGCGGCACCGCCAGAGGCGGCCCTCGTAGACGTACCTCGATCGGCAGACCACCTCGGTGGTCATGCGACGTTCTCCGTCGATGCGCCGTCGTCGAGGACGCCAGGGTCGGCCAGCAGCTCGGGAAGGTCTGCAGCATCCTGCTCGCGGTTGTCGATCCACCAACGGGCCCGGTCGAGGGGGCGTGCCGCCTCGAGGACCTGCACCTGGAACTCAGCCTCGCTCATCTGCTCCGTTTCGACGAGGGCCTCGTACGAACCCCGGATCAGCTCTGCTCGGACGCGCAGCGCCCACGGGACCTGCTTGTCGGTGCCGACCAGGTCGACCGGCAGCCCGTCTCGCTCTGCTTCGGCGCGCAGCTCCTCAGCCTCGGCCGCGTGACGTTCGTCGCGCTCCTTCTCGCTCTCGCCAGAGCCGCCGTCTTTCTTGAAGCAGCGGCCGCACACGAGGTGTTCGCCGTACCACTTCGCCGACGCGGCCCGCTTACCGGCGGGCTTGTCGGACAGGTCGCGGTTCTCGGTGTGCCCGCAGGTGTAGGTGACGGGCCAGGTGGTCTTGATAGCCATGGTGTTCTCCTTCGGTGGTGAGTCGGTAGGGCCTAGCTGAGGTGTGTCTCGGTGCCCGGTGGGCCGAGCTTGTGAAGCAGTTGCCTGGCGATCCGCGCTTCGGCGTCCTCCCCGGCGAACCTTTCGGCTATCGACAGGTCGACGCCCGCCATCAGCGCCATTTCCGAGGGCATGACCCGGTGCACGCTGAGCTGTTGCAGCAACGCGTCACGGTCGGGACGGGTCTGCCTTTCGAGCCGTTTGCTTGTCCGGTACGTCTCCTGTAACCAGTGCATGACGTGGCGAATCTTCTGCACATCGAGGTCGACGTCGACGCCGTTGACGACGTAGCGCACCTCGACGGTCGCGGCGGTGCATGCCGCGAGCTCGGAGCGGTGGCAGGCCAGCGTCTCGTCGAGCCACAGCCCATACGTCACCACGTTGTGGTCGTGGTTCGTGATGGCCCATTCCTCGTCTGCCAGAACGGCCGTCGATGTCGTCGCGTCAGCCACGGAGAAGCACTCCCAGGACTCCGACGACGACGACCACGGCAGTGAGGGCGCCGGTCAGCGTGAGGCACTGCTGGGCGCTCAGGCCGGCGCGACGGAGGACACCAGTTCCCCAGAGCACGAGAAGCACCAGCACGACGGCGACGCCGACATATGTGGCGAGGATCAGGAACGAGGAGACGTCGTCCAGGAACGACAGCGGCGGCCGTGTCGGCTCAAGGTTAGGAACGGCAAGCACGGTGGTCTCCTAGTTGCTGGCGTCGAGCTTCATCGGCTGAGTGCCTTGGCCGTCGACCTGGACGTGGAAGTGGTTGCAGGCGTCGGGGAACTCGGTCGTCTGCATGGGGAACGTCAGCCCGGCCGAGGCTCGGCATTGGGACTGGCCGAAACCGGACCCGTCAGCCATGAGGGGGTCGAGGATCTTGAGCAGCTTCGTCGAGTTGGCGTCGGAGCCGGTGACGGGAATGCGGTCAAGTGAGTAGAAGTCCACTGCGTGGCCACCGCCGTTGATGACGTGCATCGAGGCGTTGCCGGCACCGGGACGCTGCCCCGTGCACAGCCGGTTGATATCGGATATCCCGACCTGCTCGAACGTGTTCGTGGTGATCGTGATTACCTGCAAAATTCGCGTGTCGATGCCGCAGTTCGGGTGGACCTCCCCGTCGGCAATCCAGCGGATCTCGCGCAAATGATCGGGTGAGAGCCCGGTGATCTGACCGGCATCGATCTTCGCCGTCAGGCCCTTCGCGAGGGCCTGCGCGTCACCGCCGACCGACGTCGACGCGCAGGCAGCGTCTCCGCCGCCGGCAAGGGCCGTGACGACCTTCTCCGCGGCGGCATAGAAGCGGGTGTAGTGGTTCGGGTCGGCGTTGATCTGCACCCGGTGAGCGGCCTCGGTCGGGGAGAGCGTTTCCCAGTTCGGCACCTTCATCAGGCGCTCGAAGAAGAACGTTGCCGCCTTCGTCGGGTTCATCCGCTCCGCGAGGGTGCCCCAGGTGTCGCGCTGCTGGAACAGGCCCCGAGAATCGGGGCCGGCGGTGTCGCCGTACTCGATGTTCCGTAGCGTCGACTCGCCCATGGCGGTCATCACGCCGATGGTCTGCCCCTTGGCGTTGACCCCGAGGACGGCGCCGGCGTTCATGATCGCCGCGGCGTTCACGAGCTGGTCGCCGGAGTACCCCTCGACAGCGTTCGCCGTCTCGGCCGCTGCCGTGTCGGCGGTGACGGCGGCGCAGGCGTTCTGCCCGGATCCGCCACCACCGAGGAGCAGTACCCCGGAGAACAGCACGACGAGCAGGAGCACCACACCCGCCTGCAGGGCACGCTTGCCCATGACGGGCCCCTACAGTCCGGACGGGCCAGCGCCACCGGCCATGCCCTCGTCGGTATTCGTCACAGCCGTCTCCCACGCAGAGCGCACGTGACGCATGTGGGTGGCGGGGTTGGAGCCGTACTTGAACACGCAGTGCCCGGGCTCGAGGTTCATCAGTGTCTCGGCTGCGTCCGGGTTGAGCCCGAACGTGTCGGTCACCCAACGGGCGTCCTCGGGCCGGTCTTGCCGGTAGGCGTAAATCGTCTGTGCTTCCTGCACGACGGTGTAGCCCTCGGACCCAACAGGGATGTCGGTGCCCTTATGCATCACGAACACGTTCGAGATCCCCAAGGAGCGGGAAAGCTTCTGGTTGGCCTTCACGAGCCGAGCCGAGGGGCCGGCGATCATGTGCCAGCCCTCTTCGTAGACCACGTTCGTGATCCAGCCGCGCTCACGCATCAGACGCCCGAGGAGCCACTGGTGACCAATCGACATGATCGTCGGAATGGCGGGGCCGTCGCTGGGGAGCTGGGAGACGTCGAACACGGTCAGCTTGTGGGCCAGGTCGACGTCCTTGCTGGTCTCGCCGTCGAAGACGTCGCCGTAGGCGGTCAGCAGGTTCTTCAAGCCGAGCTGGATCGAGATCCCGGCCTGGTGGTACCGCTCCTTCGCCTCGGCCGAGTAGCCCAGATCCGTCGGCACCATCCCGAGGTAGGGCAGCAGGTCCGCCATCGTGGCCGCCCGGTCGCCCTCTTTGTCTGCGAACAGACGTTGGAGGGCGAACTGGGTGGCGTTCTCCTCCCACTCGGTCGCGGGCTTGTCGTCGCGCGCGATGCGGGCCACAGCGTTCACGAGCTGCATCTGACCGACGAGCCCACTGCCTTGCACGATCAGCGGATCGAGCAGGTTCAACCGGGTGCCGTTCCCGTCGGGTGAGAACCGCAGCGGCTCTGACCCAAGGTGGCGGGCGACACCGGAGTACTCGCCCTCGTCGCCCTGGTCCTTCTTGTCGAACACGACGGCGCGGTGCTTCGCCAGCAGCAGCGGCCGCATCACGCACACGGTCTTCACGAACGATGACTTAGCCGACCCGACCGTCCCCAACACGAGCACGTTCGGGCTCGTCAACTTCCGAGGGGTCGCGTTGTACGCGGTGGGAGCGTCGTGGCTGATCATCGTCGACGACAGGTTGTCGGTGCCGTTGACGACACCCTCGACACCCGTCGGCGCCCCGATGATCCCGGTGTTCAAGATCTCCGCCTGCTTCGTCGTCGACGGAGCACCCTGGATGCGCGGGGCGTACCAACCCCTTGCCGCCGCGCCCGAGGCGATTCGGAGCTTTCCGCCGGGCAGCGAGTGCGGGGACAGCTCCACGGACCGTGCAACCGGTGCGCCCTCGACGGTCGCGCCGGTGATGACCGGGGCCAGCAGTTCCGGGGGCACCAACACCCGCAGCAGCGGCACACCCGCCAGCGGGTGTCGGCGGGCCTTCGTCACAGCCTCGGCCGTCGGCTCCGCCGGCACCGCCCGCTTGCCCTTCTTGTGCTTACGGGTCTTCGGGATCGTGTCGGTCATGAGATCGCTTCTTTCTCGCTACGACCGGCCAGGCGGGACACCGCACGGCCAGCAAGGGTGGAGGCATCAGGGCGCAAACCCCGGCCGATAGGCCAGGTCGCGCCGGACGCTGCCGCCTGGAACGAGTCCTGCCAGTCGAGGCGCTCGATCCCAAGTCCCGTCGCGCAGACCTCTTCGAGCTGACGTGAGGCCTTCGCCAGCTCATCGCGGCTCGTGGCCGAGATCGTCACGTACCCGACCCACTCGACTCCGTGGTGGTGCGACCCGGCGGCAAGGTCCGCTTTCCGGCGCTCGGCCGCGCCGAGACCCATCTGGGTCTCGTCGTTGACCAGGCGGCCCTTCTGTTGAGCGGCGTAGATCGCCGACCCATCCCGGACAGCGTCCTGGCGGGCCTTGGCCTTGGCTTGGCCTGCTGGCACCAGGTGCAGGTGGAACGCGATGGTCCGAACGACTTTCAGCTCGCGCCCGATGAGCAGATCCAGCAGCCACAACGGCGTCCGGCCGGTAACGGCCAGGTTTTCGCCGTGAATTGCGGCCGTGCGATGCCACCACTGGACGGCAGGTGCGTTCTCGACCGGGTCGCCGGGAGCGAGGAACGTCGGGTCGATGCCCTCGACGACGTGCGCGCTGAACTCGTCGTGCGAGGTCAGCCCGAATCTGGCCGGGTTGACCTTCCTGATCTGATCGATAGGCAGGTGCGGGTTCTGCTGGTGCAGGATCAACGCCGCGGTCTGCTTCGCCGTCAACGGGGCGACGTCGCCCTCTTTGGCGTCCCGGAGCCCACGAACGGTCGCATCGATCTCGTCTGCCATGAAGGACCGCCAGGCGTCACGTCCGGCGCCGAACTTGGACGCGGCGTCCGTGAAGGCCTGCGTGATCGGCCACGACACCACGACGTAGTGCCGCTGCACCATCGATCCCGCACTCGCCAGGCGAATCACCTCGTCGTAGGAGCGCGTCTGCTCATTCCACGACGACCACTGCGCGGCCGTCCACTGACGCTCGGGCGTCTCCCGCTCAAGGCGGTCGGCGACCCAAAGCTGCTGCCTCGCGGAGTCCGGCGGCAGCACCCGTGTCATGGGCTGCACGTCACTGATCAGCGACGACGGGGCCGCCCGGCGGGCCAAGAACCGGCCCCACCCAGACGACGCCCGAAGAAGCGCCGCAGCGGTCTCCATTCCACGAAGCTGCCCGGAGACACTGAACGCCACGGAAAGGTATTCCGACTCCCCCACCGGGGAGTGCCAGGCGATGCCGGGCACGTTCGCGCCGTACTGCAACCAGCCCATGCCGTCGGCACCCTCGGGGTTGGCCCGCATCTGCCGCATGAGCCGCGCGGCCTCTGCCTGCTGAGCCTTTGAGCCCGTGCGGGTCTGCTCCTCGAGGACTTCCCATGCCTCGTCGTCGTAGGGCGTGAACACGTCCGTTCCGAGCCGCTTGCGGGCAGCCCACCGCTTCCGCTTTCGGCGACGTTGGATGAGCGATCCCCGGTGCGTTTTCGCTGTCATGAGGAACGTCAGGCCTGCCGCAGCGGCAGCGACGATCAACACCCACGCCTGTTGGAGGCCGATCATGCCGATCATCCCCGCTATGACGATGATCGCCAGGGCGATCGAGCGGCCCTTGGATGCGGTGCCGCCGAAGAAGCCGCGGTGTCCTGCCTCACCGCCGAGGAACCTCACGGTTGACGGGGCCTGCCCTGTGTCACTCATTGGTGGAGTCCTTTCCGTAGTGCTCGTCGTGGTCCTCGACCGGGTTCACGGCGGTCTGCGCGACCGCGTCGTTGACCTTCTTGCCTGTCTCGGCGGCGGCCATGGCGCCGGCGGCGAGCATGGTCGGGACGCCGACCGCAGCGCCGACACCGGTCGCGGACTCCGCAGCTCCCGCCGCAGCCATCCCGCCCTCGGCCGCCGCCGCGCCCGTAGCTGCACCGGCACCCGCTTCCGCACCGCCGCTGGCCGTGGAGGCACCAACGGTCTCCCCAGCACTCGCACCGGAACCGGCGCCCTTAGTTGCCGACGTCACCGACGACGTCGGCTCCTCAGCCTCGGACCCAGCACTGCCGGTCGCCTGCGTCGACGACCCACCACCACCGCCGCCGCTCGATCCGCCACCGCCACCGCCACCGGAGCTGTCGTTGTCGGTGTTGCTACCGGACTGCTGGCTCACTCGGGAGTCGGCCTGCTGCATGGACGAGGAGCCGACCGTCGGCCCGGCCGGGGCCGAGCCCATGCCGCCCGTGGGGATGACGGGTGCGAACTTCGTCAGCAGCAGGGGAGAAAGCCCCGCCATCAGCAGCGCCAGCAGCGATACGACGAGGTTGACGGTGCGCTGCAACGAGGGCGTCTCGGAGAAGACGGTGAGGTTCGCCCCCACCATGAAGTACGCCACCGCGAGCAGGAAGAACAGCAGCGGGTGGGAGGCGAGGATGCCGAACCAGAGGTAGGCGATCTTCGTCCCGAACTTCCGCTTGGTGGGATCGATGATCCACACCACGCCCAGCGGGAACAGGATTCCCGTGAAGTAGAGGGTGATGAGCTGCACGATCAGGATCAGCACCACGATCAGCAGACCCAGCAGCATCAGAAACAGCAGAATCACGCCGATGACCGCGCCACCGGCGAGCCCTTCTCCGTTGTCTTCTTCGGAGAGCATGGCCGTGAACTGGTCCACGATCTGGCCGGAGTTGGTGTTGATCCCCCAGGCAATGATCGATTCCGTGAGCGCTCCGAAGAACTGCACGAGGACCGTGCCGACCGCGGGCCCGAACGCGGCGCTGATGAGGAACAGGGGCGCGTAGAGCCCCAGCGCCTCGGCGGTGTCACGACCCGACTGCTGACCCCGCGCAGTTCGCACGAGCTGCGGGATCAAGAGCGCGACCATGACGAAGATCGCCAGGCCAAAGCTGATCGCGTAGGAGCGCAGGAACCAGTCGGTCGTGAGATCCGGCAGGGTCGCTTTCGTGATCGCCGGCATGACCGTCTCGGACAGACCCCGGTTGGCGTCCTGCAACATGTTGAAGGTGTTCCCCGCCGGGTCCGACCAAAAATCGGCAACGGCCCCGACCGTGTCGACGCCCTTGCCGACCGCGTCGACGACGTCGCTGCCCTCGACTCCGACGCAGACAACGGGACCGAGCGCGCAGGCCGGGCTCAGGGGGTCCATCAGCAACCGCCCGTGTAGCGATTACCGCCAGCGGCAAGCTTGTCCTGGTCAGGGGTCAACCCTTGCTCAATGTGCCAGGCGTCGTCTTCCCAAACCATGATGTAGCCGCTAACGGTGCTGAGCGTGGGGCTCAGTGCTCCGTCGACCACGTAACCCTCCGCGAGCTCGACGAACACACGGTCTCCCGTGGACTCTTCGAGGACTCGCCACAGGCCGTTGGTTGTCGAGATGTGGAACGGCGTACCTGCATCCACGGTCCCGGCGGCCATGTTGTTGCCTGCTGCGTCATACGCGGCAGGCAGGTCGCGGAACGATGCCGGCGAGGACGACGACATCACGTTCTCAGTGACAGTGTTCGCTTCCGCATCAGCGGGGTAGGGGTACTGCCAGAGGAACCGGTAGAACGCGGTGGCGACCTCGACGGCTCCGTAGGTGGTGTGCTTGGCCTCGCTCTGGGCCGTGAGCACCATGTCGGCGTTTCGGTCCTGGCCCCCGAGGCACCCGGTGGGAGGAACGTCGTCCTCGTTGTCGCCCGCGCCGGAGCTGCCCCCGGTGGGTGCGGTGGCCGACGTCGGAGAGAAGGGGGCCGATGTCGTGGGGGCTGCGACCGGATCGTCGTCGGGGCGGGTGGTGGCGAATGCCACTCCCCCGACGATGGCTACGGCGGCGACTGCGCCGACGATGACGAACGGCCAGCGGCTTGTTCCTGCTGCGGTGTGCATACGCATGTGTGCCTCCTAGGGAGTCGAGAGGTGACTTAGCCGGCGAAAGTCAGGACAGCGCCGACGATCAGCGCGAGGGCCGCGAGGCCGCCAAGGGCGATCAGGGCCCACATGGCCTTTTTCCGACCGACGGAGTGCTGCGCTGGGTTGGGGTTGGTGTCGCCGGACGCTCCCGCCATTTCGACGATGCCGATGATGACGTAGACGATCGCGATGAGAATTCCGACCGCCCAGACGGCGGCGATGATCTTCTGCCAGAGCTGCGTGAACTCGGCGCCGCCGAAGGAAAAGTCGGGGATGATGCCGTTCAGCGGGTTCTGGATCGCGAGCGGGACGCGGGTGGCCGCGGTGAGGATCAAGTCGTTCATGGTGTGACCTTTCAGTCGTTCGAGACGTTGTCTTGCAGGGTGCGGACGACCGCCGCCGCGGCGGCTACGAACGCCTCGCGGGTCACGGGCTGGAGCTTGCCGAGGGTGATCTCGCCGCGCTCTGCGATGTGAGCGTCGTAGGGAATGTCGAGCAGGGTGTTCATGCCTGCGTCGCGCAGGAGCCGTTCGACTTCCTCACCCACGACAGGGCTCTCGGGGCGACCGTCGTGCATGCGGAGGATGACTGCCGTGTCGGCGAGGCGCTTAGGGGATCCGTCGGCAGCGCGGAGCTGGCGAAGCAGCTCGAGCGCGTCGATTACGGCGTCACCGGCGTTCGTGATCGGGATCACGAGAACGTCCGTCACGGACACGGCTCCCTGGAAAGCCTCGGCGCGGTAGACGTTTCCGGAGTCCATGACGCGGATGCTGTAGAACTCGTCGACGACCTTCGAGACGTTGACGACGTCCTCCCCTGACAGGCGAGGACGGTCAGGTGCGGAGCCGATGACGTCCGCGAACGACGTCTGCGGGGCGGTGTAGCCCTTGAGCTGCCCGGCCGTCTTGATCTGCGCGATATCGCGCACCAGCTCGCCCATACCGAGGCGCGGAGTGCCCTCGGCTCGGAGACGGAGCGCACCGGAGTCGTCGGCCGCGTCGATAACGGCGACTGAGCCGCCCCTAATGGCTGCCATCGTCCCGGAGAGCAGCACCGACGCGGGGGTCTTCCCGACGCCGCCCTTCCGGTTTGCCACGAGCACAGACACGGCCCGCGTCCAAACGGCCCGCCTGACCTCTTCCTCAAACCGGGCTTGACGCTCGGCGTGCTCCCGGCGCGCGAGCTCCTGCGGGCTGGGTTTGGTTGACAGGCCGAGCTTGGCGAGCAATCCCTGCCAGCCAGACGACGGCTGGACGGCAGGTGAGTCGGTCGGCACAGCAGGGGCTCCGCCGAAGAGGATCGACGTCGAGTCTGACCGCATGACCTGCTCCTCTTGAGGAGCAGGCGCAGGCTCCATTACCTGAGCTGCGGCCGCTAGCGGCTCCTCGCTCGGCACCGGTACGGATGTCGGCATGAGAGGAAGCACCGGCAGTCCACCTGGCGTCACCTTCACCTGCTCGTGACGCTGCGACGTCACGTTCAGTGTGTCTTCCTCGACGTACTCACTTGCACGCAAGGCGGACTGGAACACGTCCGGTTGCTGGTTCGGGTTGGTCATCTTGGGCTCCTATTTCAACTCGTTGTCTGGCTGGGTAGACATACCTATTTGCAAAGACTTAGTATTTATCAAAGCTTAGCAATTAGTCGCCCGTAAACTAGATGCGTGTCTGCCCAATCCGCTGCCGACGCAGCGCGCCTCGATGAGGCGTGCGCGACGCTCGCAGCCACGCCCGCACGGTTGCGGACGCTTCGCGTCGTGATGGACGGCGGCGAAGTCACCGCAAAGGACGTCATGCACGCACTTGGCCTGACGCGCAGTGCCGTCGGTTACCACCTGGCTGCCCTGACTGAGGTGGGCGTCATCCACGAACGCCGGGCCACGCACCCGCGAGGTAGCGGTCCGGTGATCTACTGGTCCGCGGATCGCGAAGCGATCCACGACCTCAGAGACACCCTGATGAAGCACCTCACCTGACCCCCACACGGGTGCCAACGATACATACTTCCTGCATTGCCTGATTGATACGCGGCAGTAAGTCCTCTGAAGTGACGACCAACTAGTACCCCGTCTGTTGCCCGCTGGAAAGGAGCGCCCGTGTCCGTAGCGGCCGCCGCTTTCAAGCACTGGGCGAGCACTGTTGACTTGCCCTCAGGAGCCCTCCCACTGGCGCGCATGATTGGCGTGAATCGGACGACTGTGCAGGCGCAGCTACTCCGCGGCCGCGTGCGCGAGGCGGTCGTCATCGCCGCTGCGCGCGCGGTGAGCGTGGAGCCCGTCGTCGCCCTGTCGAGCTTCGATGAGTACAACGATCTGCACCGGGGAATGAGGCCGCCGCTGCCGGTTGAGATCCTGTCGCAGGTGACGCTCACAGACGCCTCGGTCGAGCTGCTGCGCCGCAGGAACGCCACCTACGGCGACGCGATCGCCGCGGTGCACATCTGGGAAGACCCGCCCCAGCCGGACGGGCTCAGGACATGGATTGACGCCGTGGACCCCGGGCACATTCGCCGCGAGCTCGCGGAACGTCTCGGTATCGCTCCCCCGAACCTGTCGGCGCAGATCACCGCGAACAAGATGCGACCGCGCCACCTGGTCGAGGCCGCTCGCATCGCGAGCACGTCTCTCACGAGTGGCCTCGCCGTAGGCAACGTCATTACCCTTCAAGAGGCCGGCTGGCCGGACGGTGCACGCGCTCACGCGCTCACGCACCTCTCGGACGTCGCCCTGAATGACCTGGTGCAGGCGCGTCTCGCGGCCGCACAACGCGGGGCTCGACGCCTTGCAGCAGACAGCGCCGAAGCGCGCCGAATCGAAGAAACGCTGGGCTGACATGCTGACCGGATACCTCATCGCCGTAGTGCTCGCCGCTCTCGCCCTAACCCGGCTCCCCAGCGCGATCCGCGGCCGGAACGTCCTCATCGCGTCCTCGGCTGGCGCGATTGTGCTCGCGTTCGCGCTCATCACCCCGGACGTCTACGCCGCCCTCGACCGCTTCTCCCCCATCCCGAACCTGGTCGACCTGATCGCCAAGCTCGCCCTGTTCACCGGTCTCCTGCTTGCTGGAACACAGGTCGCTCGGGCCTGGAGGGCTCCCCAGACGCAGCGCCGTATCTCGGGCCTGCCCGGCGCCCTCGTCTTCCTCGGTGTCTTCGTCGCGGAGGTCATCATCTTCGCCGTCGTGCATACCACCAGCTCAGCCCCCGACCTCGCAGACAATCTCTCGAGTCCGCTCGTGCGGCTCTACTCGACCCTCGCGACGGCTTACCCGGCCTACATCGCGGCACTGCTGCTCCCCCACGTCCGTAAGGGCCTCAGCTCGTCCCAGGGCGCGACTAAGGCGACGTCGCGCTTCCTGTTCGTCGGCTTCATCCTCGCCGGCGTGCGCTTCGTCCTCGGCCTCGTGACGCTGCTTCTGCCAGCGACGTACTACGTCGGCCAGGTCGTCAGCGGCGTGGCCGCAATCTTTGTCGCCCTCGGCCTTGCAACAGCATTTTTTGCCCGCATTGGCAGGCAGCGCGCTACGAGACGTAGTTTCCGCTAGTCGATGGCCTAAACGAGACGCTCGTTAGCCCCTTGTAGGGCACCAAGGCAAACCGCCTGATGGGGCAGACGATTGGTCGGTCAATGGTGATTTCACTCGTCGTCGGGCGTCGGGCGCCTCATGCGCCTGTGGACTCCGGTTGTAGGAGCATTTTTGTCGGTCTGCTTCCCGACACACCTCACCGCAATGCCCGATGTATGCATCTTAAGAGCCCAGGATGTCGGCATGAGCGCAATTCGTGGCCTGGCCCACCGACCCCAGAACGTCCCCACGGTCCTTCTGCAGGGTCGCGTCTCGCCTGAGACACGGCTCGAGGTCCGGGCTGCTGCCGCCGCAAGCGGTGTGTCGATTGCCTACTACCTCGAAGCGCTCGTGGCCCAACTCGTTGCCGAGCAGGGCTGCCTGCCCCTTGTCGCCAGCCCGCGCGAGAAAGCCGAGGAGTTGCCTATCCCCGCCGCTTAAACGAAAGAGCCCGCCGCTTTCGCGACGGGCATCTTCAAGTTCGTTGCTCCAACCCCTGATTCCGCCAAGAGCCCGGGTTAGAGCTTCTAGTTCCGATCAAGAACCGGTTGTGCACCGGGCCTTAGTCGTACCCCCATCCCGAAGGAAGGTGATGGCATCAGTGTAAACACTTCTTCTGTGCGCGCAAGCACCGCGCCAGAAAAACGATCTTTCGGCGTGTCACCAACCTGGCTGGCTGCGTGGGAGTTCACCAGGGCGATCGCCTTGCGGCCGCATGTTCAGGCAATGCAACGCGACGCCGGAGGCCGCTTGGCCGATGGCAACCGGTACAGCGCGCGCGTGCCAACCCTGCCCACTCCCCCGTCGGCGCCCTGGTACATCCACCTTGCCGGCGACGACCGGCTTTTCCGCCTCCTTGCATTCGACTTCGATGCCAGCCGCGACCTGGACGACGACGTCGAGGCCGCCATCGAACAGGCGACGACATTCACGAAGTACCTCACCGCTTTGGGCATCTCCCATGTGCTCTGCCAGTCCTCCACGAGAGGCCGACTACATGTGTGGGTGGGATTGTCCGAAGGCATCAGCGTCGACGTCACGAGGCGCCTGGCCGACGCTGCCCGGGCAAACTTCGGGACCCTGGACCACGGGATGCTCAAAAACGCCGCCTCAGGGGGCGTGCGGCCACCACTGTCACCGCACCGCTACGACGGGGTTTACTCCCGCGTCCTCACCGGCGACATCAACAGCTTGCGCCCCGAGCGGCGCTCCACGAGCCACGGAGATCTCATCCGCCTGATCGAGGTCCTCGAGACGGCGGCCCCAAGTATCCGGCCGGAAGACTCCCGTCCCTCCGGCCTTGTCGACGCCGGCTACACCGGCACCGGCAAGTTGCAGGCATGGGGAAGGGCGCATTTCGCCACCATCGCAGGCGGCGCCAACCCCTCCCACACGGCGTACCTGTGCCTCCTTGCGGCCGCCCAAGCCAATTGGTCCCTGAGTGACGTTGCAGCCCTTGTAGACACTGCCCCGGGCCTTGAGCACTACCGCACCAGAGACACCGGACAAGGGCACCGGCAACGCCGAAACCCGAGGGATCGCCAGGCTCGCCTCGAACGTCAATGGGCGAGAGCTCAACAACACGTCTCGCGCTGGTCCGCCCTACGTCCCGCGCGGCCGACAACGGAGGGGGCACGAGACCTGTCGGAGCTCGACACGATCGTCTCCCGCATCGAGCAGCTGCAGCACCGCCTTACGGTCAACCCTGGGCGGTTCTCCGGCGCCCACGGCTCCCCCACCCACCGCAGCGTCCTCATCGGCCTCGCCTACCTCATGCTCCGCGCCGGTAAAGCAACCGTCGCCTCCTCCGTCCGCGAGCTCGGCGACCTCATCGGTGTCGACCGAACCACCACCGCGGCCGCCCTTCGAGCGCTGCAGCGTGAGGGATTCATCACCCGCCATCGACTGCACCACGGCACGAACGCCAGCGAATGGACCCTCACCCCGGTCTTTTCCACAGCCCAGCAAACTCAGCTGACACACCACTCAACAAACGCCCGCCCCCCTACGGAGCTATTCGCCCTACGCACGGCCTTGCATGCTGACTTTGAGGAACAGATCGACACATTGCGACACGATCTCTACACCCGCAAGGGCATCGGACACCTAGGTGGGCGGCTTCATGCCCTTCTTAACCGAACGACTAGGAAGTCACTGAGAGAGCTCAGCGACTCACTGGGCATCAGCGAGGGCCGTACTGCGTCTCTTCTCGGCCGGCTGAAGAAGCACCGGCTCATTGTTGAGCGCAACCGGGAGTGGCTCAGAGCCCGCAAAGACGGCCGGGACGCTGTAGCGAAGCACCTCGGAATCGAGGGCACGCTTGAGCGACGCCGACAGATGCACGCGAACGAACACGAACTCTGGGAATGGTGGCAAGCCGAATGCGAACGCCTCTCCCCCGGCGCCCCAAAGCGGGCTCGAGCTGTTCATGTCACTCAACGCGAATTGTTCGAACCCGATCAATCAGCCCGAGCCCGAGCATTTCCTAAATACCCACGAGATCCTGACGGCCGAGCGAACCACCGCATGGCCAGGCACGACGTCTGGGCCAAGGCGATGCGACCCGGACGCGTTCAATTCTTTTATGCCGCATGAGCACAATGGCTTCGCTCTTTAGGCATCCAACCGGCTCGGGTCTTCTCAAGCGCCCATGCGTAGCGTCTACCAAGCCTTGGAAGACTTACAAAGCAAGCAATGTAAGCAAGCTAAGCAAGACAAACAACGCTTGTAAGACTTGCGTTTATGTTCCATTTGATTTAGACTAATCAGAGCCCCTCTGGTTGGGCCCGTGTCACAATGCATTGCAAGCCTTGTAAGTATTGCGTTTTGGAAGGAATCTCGTGCCACACATCACCTCAATCGCCAACAACAAGGGTGGTGTCGCTAAGACCGAAATCACGTGTCAGCTAGCTGCAGCTCTAGCGAGGACAGGAAAGCGCGTCCTCGTCGTCGACATGGACCCACAGGCAAACGCGACTCGGCGTCTCGGCATCGATTGGGACCCGACAAATCCATTTGTCACGATGTCGGAGGTGATCGCGGCAGCGCAAGATGGTGCAGGGGAGGCAGCTGTGCTCGCGTGCGGATGGGATGCCGAGTCAGCTCCAGAGGGGGAACGGATCGACGTTCTCCCCTCACGATTTGACTTGATCAACCGTGAATCTGAGGCTGGCGTAGTTGGAGCCTCCCGGCGGCTGACGAAAGCCCTGAATGGGTGGATTGATTCATACGACGTGGTTCTCATCGACACTCGGCCTGACCTTGGTCACTTGGTGCAAATGGCTCTCGCTGCCTCCGACACGGTCCTGATTCCATGCGACCCAAATTTTGATTCGATCGAGGCCGCTATCCGGGTGCGAGACTTCGTAAGTAGGCATGCGGCAGATCTGATGAATCCGGACTTGCGTATTGCCGGCTTGGTCGTGACGAGACGACGACTGACGGCTGAACACGACTACCAGATCGATGGCTTGAATCAGGAATTCGGAGAGCTTGTCTGGAAGCTGGGCGGCCTTGTGAAATCGGAAGACGGAGCAGAGCTGCTCAACCCGAACTTCATTCCCGAGTGGTCGAGGTTCGCTGAGGCTGACGCGGCTGCCACATCCCTAAATGCTTGGCGAGATCGAAATAGTCGAAAGACTGTGGCCATCTACGACGCTCTCGCAGATCGGTTCATCCGCTCACTTCTCGGTTCCGAGGCGGCGGCGTGAGCGCGCCTCAGCGGCGCCGGCCTGGCGCTCAAAGCCCGATTTCGTTAACTCCTCGAGTCGAGACCGTCAACACGGGTACCCCCGAAGCACCCACCAGTGTGGAACCGGTTGGCGAAACGTCTAGGCAAGATCAAGGGAGGGGAGAGGTGACCAGCTCTGCGCCTCCCTCACCCCGCGATGTTCCCGCGGAAGATGTCACTGTCGCGACGACAACCCTTCTTCGGCGTTCTCTCAAGCTTCAAGCGCAAACAGCAGTTCTTCAAACGCAATCTGAAGCCGAGGGGTATCGCTCTTTCGCGCAACTGGTAAATGGGGCGCTGGAGCGTGAGCTTCAGCGTCTCTCCGACGAGTACAACGGCGGAGTGCCGTTTCGAGAAAACCCTGGTCGTTTTCGCACGGGCCGTCCCTTCTCGAACTGAGTCATAACTTCGTGAAGGGTTGACCCTGGAGCCGCCGAGGTTCAGTCGCACCTGGCGGCGCGTCAGCTCCTCGGCGATGTCCGTTGCGTCTCGGAGCGATCGCGCGAGGCGATCGAGCTTCGTCACAACCAGGGTGTCTCCCTGCCGGCACGCTGCCAGGGCCTCCCTGAGCCCCGGTCGTTCCCTGTCGGTCCCGGTCATGCCGCGGTCGCTGTAGATCCGCTCCTGCGGCACGCCGAGAGCGCTCAGGCGTCCCGCTGCGCGGTGAGGTCCTGGGCGTCGGTGGAGACGCGGGCGTAGCCGATGAGGGTTCCGGTGGTCGTGCCCTCAGTCTCACAGAGGGTGCCATCACCGGAACCTATTTCGGACTACCTATCTGAGACGGTCCGGTGCCCGGAGATCCGGGGGAGTGGTCGCAGCTGTCAATCGTCCGGTGGACGATCGCCACGACCGCCCACTCCAGTCCTAGTCGATGGAGCATGCAGGAACAGCGCCGTGATATCTCATCCGAGTTCAACCCCGTCCCGGCCTCACGGTGGAAGGCGGCGTCGCACGCCTGCGCTAGATGACGCTGGGCTAGATCCTACGGGCAACTTTCCGACATGTAGCCTGGCGTTCACGGGTATCAGCGTTGCTCACGCAGCGTTGTGGGGAACCGCTGTGGGAACTGTTGCCACGCCTGGTATTGGTACTGCAGTAGGTGCGGGTGTTGGTCTCGCGTGGGGGATCTTCGGCGCCTTCGCTTGCGAATAGAAGAGAGCAATTCCGTGACAAAACGCATGAGACGAACTTTGTGGATCGGCGTACCTGCCATGGTTCTCATATCATTGGTAAGCGTCTTGGGGAGCAAATTAATTGGCTACCCGACGGGCTGGGCGCTGTTAGCTGTCGTTATTGCAACGCCAGTGTTTCTTGCTTCGGTCTTACTTGCTGTTCAACCTTCCCAGGACACGTCGGCCTCGCGTAGACAAGACGAGGACCAAAGCGGGTAACTTAGCGCCCCTCCGCGAGAAGAGCCTCACCAACTTGGTGAGGCTCTTCTTGCGCATGTGCCGCGGGCTCGAGGCCATGCTGAGGAGATGAGTGATCGGCTCCGTGCGGATAGGGATCCGCAGGCTGTCCGGGATGAGCCTGAGCTTGCTTGTGTCGCCGCCGCCCGAATGCACCCCAGTCGGCGATAGAGCCGCCGGGCGCGGACGATCGGTTCCGGCCTGGTCCCTTTGGAGTCAGGGCGGCGTGCCGCAATCCCCGTCCGGTTCGAAACGTGGTTCTGAACCGGTCCGGGTTTCTGGGATGGTCGGCTGAGTGGTGTCCGACAGACGGTCGTTCACCGGGACACCTCCTCTCGGATGAGTAACTCCTGAGGCTGGCCTCTGTGTGTGGGGGTTGAGGGGGAGGGGTGTGTGCGATGTTCTTGTTGGGCTGAAGTTCACCGGCTGCGTCATGGGAGGGCGTGGAGCAGGGGTGGTCTGCGCTGGATGGTGGGTCGTGGCGTCTGAATCGTCATGGCCCACCTCTCTGCGTGTGTTCCGTGGCTGTCAGCGTCGGGGAAGGTGGTCGACGAGTGCGGCTTGCCAGGAGTAGTCGTACTGGGTGGTGCCGCCGCCGGTGGTGGTGATGGCGAAGGCGCCGTAGGTGTGGGTGAGTTGGCCGTGGCCGATGTGTTGCTCGCCGAGGTGTTCGGTGATGGTCCAGGTGTCTGGGCCGGCGTAGCTAAGGGTGACGGGGAACGGCACCCGGGGCAGGCGCACCACCACGGGCGGGGCGGTGGGGCGGACGGGCAGCCCGGACGGGCGTGCCGGGTCAGGGCTGGTAGCAGCGGGTGAGCTCATGACGTACCCCCTCGCATCAGGATCAAGCGAAACCTTCGGTGTACCCTATGAGTCTGCTGGTGGGCTGGTGGCTGACCCGAATCGACACCATTCCCGCGCAGAACGCCCCGCGAGTCGTGTGGGCACGCGAGCGTCTTCTCCTGGTCACCCGTTTCGGGGGAAGGCGCTCGACTTCGAATTCCTGAAGGCTGGGGGAGGGGCCGCGCCCCAGGTCACCGGATCAGGTTGGTGGCGTGAGGCGCGGCCGGGTGTCCGGTAACCAGCCGGAACACTTCGAAAGAGTAACCCTGCGAGACAGCCTGGTCTACACCTGCTGCTCTTGGCTGGTGGGGTTGAGGTAGGGTCGCCCACCAAGTCAGCCTTCCTCGACCCGCAGGTGATCGGCAAACCTGTGGCTTGTTGTGCGGATGTGTGCAAGGTCACGGCATAGGCAGTACTCGACATCCCCGAAAGACTCGTCACGGGTGTACGAGGAGCACCGCGTGAAAGGCGATCTCATGCGCAATGCCGCGCGCACGCGCACCTCGAACGGGTTGGGGGTGCGGCCCGCGGCCGCGTGCCCACACGTGCTGCACGTCGTGACCGTCATACCGGCAGCGTATCGACGCCGTCCACAGCCCCTCAGCCTTTCGGCAGACTGTTTGCGCTCATTGGTGCCGGTGCCGGTGCCGTTACCGCAGCTGAGGCAGCGTGACGCTGCGGCGGAGGAGGAAGTGGTCAGCGGATCACGGCCCAGACAGTCAGGGCGCTGACCCCGATGGCGAGGATGATGATCGCTGCAATGGTGGCCCGACTAGTCCGCCCGGGGCGCTGCCTGAGCTGTCGACGCCGACGTAACTTGCCCATGCTGACCTCTCGAGACTGCCTCACAGCACTCTAGGGGTTGCGTCTTTGGTGTGGTCAGGCGGCGTGCGTGGGGGGCCCGAGGAGCTCTGTTATTGGTGTGGTGTCTTGTTCTCGGGCAGCGGTGTTCAGGGCATAGGTGATGTTGTCCAGTTGGGGCAGGGCGTCCGTGATGGTGGCATCAGTGCCGGTCGTGGACAGCAGGTACCGGTAGGCGGTAGCTAGAGCCCGGAGGGCACTTTTTCCTTCGTTGGTGAGAAGGAGGTGGACGCTTCGTCGGTCCGCGGGATTGTCCGCGCGGTAGATGTGCCCGCCTCTTTCGAGGCGGTCGATCACTGCGGTGATCGCTCCGGAACTGAGGGCGAGTTCACGGGCAAGTGCGGACGGTGTGATCCCCGGGTCGTCCCCCACAGCCACGAGCGCGGTGAGCTCGGTGACGCCGACATCGATGATCTTTGCGGCGTGGACGCGGTATCGGCGGTGGGCTTCGTCCAGCCGGCGAAGAGTCAGGGCGAGGTGCTCGACGCTTCGGGCATCAGGTTCGAGGGGCACAGGCGTGGTCATGATCATGGGGTCACCTTCCGTGGTGAAAAAACAGTCCTAAACCGAGATCCCGAACATCGTTTGGGGCCTGGCTAGTAGCGAGTGTCACTCCAAGAAGGTGCGGCGTCTACGCCCCAAACAGGGCTGCTGGGCCCGACCCGAAAGGGGGAATGAAGGGCGAGATCACCTTGGTCACGCTGGGGCTTGGGAGCGCGGTGAGTGGACGCGGGTCTGCTCGCTGCATCTGCGGTGTTGGGGTGGGCCTTGTCCAGGGCCCACCGCGTCAACGTGCTCTACCGGATTGGCGCCGAAGAATCCTCGGACGCAGGTCGGCCAGCGCAAATTAGACGATGACCATGTGCCGGGGGTCGTTTCGTGGAGTGGTGGCGGTTGCGGCGTCGGCCAGACCCTGGGCCCATTGCTGGTGAAGATCACGCCATGAGAACTGAGATTCGATAGGGCCATCTTTCGTGCCCCAATGTGGGGCAGGCACGAAGACATTGGTGCCGGAGGGGTTGTCGTAGTCAAGGACGACGGCTGCGGCCGCGTTCAGGCGCCGCACCTGCCGGCGAAGGATTATGCGTGCCACGGGGGGCATGGGGCGGAAGTTTTCCATGGGTGGAATGGCGGCAAAGACCACCTGGACGTCATCCGAGAAGGCCGAGCGTGCCCTGTTGAGGACTGTTCGGATGCTCGCTGACCAATCCTCTGAGGTGGTGCCGAGAAGGACATCCGGAACACCCAGCATGAAAAACACTCGGTCGATGTCATACGTTCCCTCACAGGGAAGAGTGGCCACTTTCCGGGCCGTGAGATCGAAAGCCGTCATGGCGGACCAGGACACCCCGCGACCTGTCCGGGCGGCGATCCGTGCGGCAGTTTGCGGCGCCGCGCTCATCCCGTGCCGTAACACCCCGTATCCCGCTACGGCAACATCCCCCACGAACAAGACCCGCTCAGGACGCGGCCCGGCTATTGACTGCACGCGAGCGTCCTGCGGAAAAAGCCCTCGGCTGACCGCTCGGCGATAAAGCCGGAAATGTAGACGCAGCCCCACCTTGGTGACCATCCCGACAGCTCTCGAGACGAGACTTTCGACCAGGTTCTTCGGGGCGCGGTACGTCGATCGACGAACTGGGGCGTGCATGAGGGTGAGCCTTTCTGACCTGTCGTGCTAGCCGGGCACTCAGGCGCTTGATCTTCACACGCGAGCTGCGTTCTGGCTTGTCCCCAGTAAGGAGGGATGCCTTTGCTGATCAACTCGGGTAGACAGGTTCTAACTATATTCGACTGCATGGAGTCAGGAGATATTGGTGCCTGACATCAGAGCCAAGTTGGGAACGTTCGCGGTGCCTGACTTGACCGAAGTGATCCGTCGGCAGCGCCGACCCCAAGGCGTCATAAGTACGGCTCGGATTGAGAAAGGTCTTGGCCGGGGAGTGGCCGGGGCATCCATCATCTTGGGGGTCTTGGCTGTCCCTGCCGCATTTGCCGGACAGCCACTCATGCACCAGGGGTGGGCTTGGGTTGTTGGTCTGTCGTTGTTTGGATCGATTAGCTGCTTTGCGGTGGCAAGCGTGCGTGGACGAAAAGCTCGAGTCGCTGGAGGCGTTTTCGCGGTCTCGTTCCTGGTAATCATGGTCACGTGGTCCTGGGCGGTCCTTGACCCGCAGCAGATGATCGGGCGGAACCCGTGGCCAGAACACCTCGCCCATGCGGCTCTTGCCGCAGCCGCATATGCCTTTCCACGCCGATACGCGATCGCTTACCTGGCCGCCGTCTACTGGGTATGGGTCATCGTGCGGCAAACGCCGGCGGCGGGTGGCGCGCCAGCTATTCAAGCTTTCGGCGAGGCCGGTTACGGCATCCTCATCGGCGCCAGCGCTCTCATCCTGATTCATGTCCTGCGACGCTCCGCCGCCGCAGTCGATTCGGCCCACAATGCCGCAGCGGCCCATTACGCCCTCGCAGTCAAGGAACACCAAACCGAGATCGAGCGTCTCCAAGTCGACTCAATCCTTCACGACAGCGTCATGACCACCTTGCTTGTCGCCGCCAAATCCCAAACCCACACTGATCAAGCGCACTCCGTCGCCATGGCCAAACACGCCCTCACCGAAATAGCTGCCACGGGAACAAGCCCGTATCTAGTCAAGGATGCTGTCGACCTCGAAGAGCTGCTTGGCCGCTTCAGAAAAACGTGCGCCGAGCTGGGCATCACCGCCGCGGTCACCTCCTCAGGGCTCGAGGACGCGGCCGTGCCGGGCAGCATCGTCGACACCTTCTTCGGTGCCGTCATGCAAGCCCTCAACAACAGCGTCCAGCACGCCGGCCTAGGAAACATCCGGCGAACCGTGCACGTGAGCTGGAGCAATTCCACGCTCGAGGTGCACGTGTCCGACAATGGTGCCGGCTTTGACACCTCCACCATGACACCCCATCGGATGGGCATCAGGGTCTCGATCATCGAACGAATGCACCAAATCGGCGGACAAGCCGTGATCCGCTCTGCCCCCGGCCGCGGCACCCAGATCCACCTCACCTGGTCAGCCACTCCTGCAAGCGACAAATCGACAGCCAGCGTTTTTTCCGCTCCCAACTAAGCCGGCAATGGTTCATCCCGACCGTGGCGCTGCACGCTAGCCAGGGATGGTCGTCGACCGGACGCTTCCGTCCAAGCAGATGGTGCAGGATTTTGGTGGGCCGTTCAGCGTTGGCACACGAGCGTCCACACGTTCCGGCCGTCCTCGTGGCGGTAGTCGAGGCTCTCGAGGCTGAGCAGCGCCAGGGCCAGGCCGCGGCCGTCCTCGTCCTCGAGGTCGGCCATCGAGACGGCGCTGAGGTCGATGTCGCTGGGCATGCCGTTGTCGTGGAACACGGCCGTCAGACGGTCGTCGGTGGCCGACAGCTCGAGGGTGAAGCGCCGACCGAGGTCCGCCTCGGAGCGACGGGAGTGCTCGATGACGTTCGCCGCGATCTCGACGATCGCGGTCTCGAACGAGAAGCGCGTCTCGAGCGAGTCGTCGCCGAGCGAGGTCCACCAGGACTCGAAGGCGTTCTGCACCAGGTCGATGCTCTCGGGTTCGACAGCCACGTCGATCATGACGGGGCCGGGACGCTCAGTCATCGAGGGCGGCCGCGACCGAGGCGCGGGGCTTGAGGATGCGGTCGAGGTTCGTCAGGCGCAGCACCATCGAGACCTGCTCGGTGGGGGCGACGAGCCGCAGGTCTCCCCCGGCCTGACGCGCCGACTTGAGGCACGACACCAGGGCCCCGAGACCGGACGAGTCGACGAAGGTCGTGCCCGACAGGTCGACGACGATCAAGCGGTCACCGGCCTCGATGCGAGAGAGGACGTCTTGACGCAGTTCGGGCGCGCTCGACAGGGTCAGCCGTCCCTGCGGTGCGACGAGACACCCCTGCGTCAATGGTTCGACAGTAATGGTGAGCACGCGCTCCTGCCTTTCTCGGCGGACTGCGACCGGGCATGCCCGTGCAGGACGACGTCCAACTCGTCCTGGCCGAGTGGCCCGGATTCTGCAGGTCATCCTGCCGGTCAGGGAGGCGCACGTCAGCCCCACGTTCTGGGGCGGTCCGATCCCCCTCCTCGCGCCCCATCCGGCTTAGCCTGTCAAAGTGAGCGTTGGACAGGACCGGCCCGAGGATGCGGGAGACACGCGTCCCAGCGTCTGGGGAGACAGGGGTCTCCTCGGAAAGGTCCTGTCGGCCTCGTCGCGACGTCACGTTCCCCTGCTGAAGCAGTTCTTCGTGTTCTTCTTCGTGCTGCTGGCTGCCGG